>NZ_JBEYJU010000025.1:0-102749 GCF_040703965.1 Streptomyces sp. NPDC006655
TCGTGTCCGTGTGGGTCACCCCCACCAGCACGCACAGCCCCTCGCCCTCGATCGCGCCCACCGTCTCGCCGTCCACGACGACACTGGCACCGTCCTTCTCCCACGGAGATCCATCAGAAGGGCCCTAGACCGCGCGCTCTGCCAGGGCCGCGGGCGGCTCGTCGTCCATCTCGAAGGCCATGGGGAACGGTGCGTGTCCGGCCAGCCGGAACCAGCGGACCTTGCGGTGTTCGCGCAGCCTGCGGGCCGCGCCGACGGCGTCGTTGTGGAACCGGCGGGCCATCGGCACCCGGCGCACGGCCTCCCCCAGTTCGGTCGCCGCCGCCTCACCGCCGGGCGCCTCGCGGACCGCCTCCACCTGCTGCGGCTCCTCGAAGACCGCGCGCAACGCCTGGCTCAGCTCGCTCTCGGCGACCTCCCGCTGCTCCTCCTCGGCCTGCCGGGCGGCGTGCGCGGCCTCGTAGAGCACGATCGAGGCGGCCGGGTCCAGCACCCCCGAGGTGGCCAGCTCCTGGGCGACGGAGGCGCGCCGCAGCAGCTGGGCGTCCAGGGCGGCACGCGCGGCGTCGATCCGCGAGTGCAGCCGGTCGAGCCGGCCCGCGGTCCAGCTCAGATAGAGGCCGACCACAACGAGGGCGGCGATAACACAGAGGGTCCAGACGAGGGAAGCGCTCACGAGCGGAACGCTATAGGAAGCGCCCGCCGAAGCGCCCCGAAAGGGGCGCGAGGAACTGCGCGACCAGCCACGACGGCGCCGCAGCTGTCAGACGGCACATCGCGCCCCTCCCGGCGTGGCACTCAGTCCCGCGCCAGCCCGAACCGTGCCCGCAGCCCCGGGCGTTCGTCCGCCGCCACCGCCGCCGCTCCCGCGGTCACCGTCTCGTAGACGGAGAGGATGTCCGCGCCGACCGTCGACCAGTCGAACCGGCGCACGTGGGCGCTGCCGCGCTCGCGCAGCTCCGCCCGGCGCTCCGGGTTCTCCAGCAGCCGTACCGCCGCCTGGGCCAGCGCGTCGGCGTCCTCGTTGGCGAAGAGCTCGCCGGCCGCTCCCTGGTCCAGGACCTGGGCGAAGGCGTCGAGGTCGGAGGCGAGGACGGGGGCGCCCGCGGAGAGGGCCTCCACCAGGATGATGCCGAAGCTCTCGCCGCCGGTGTTGGGCGCGACGTACAGGTCGAGGCTGCGCAGGAAGCGGGCCTTGTCCTCGTCGCTGATCATGCCGAGGAACTCGACGCGGGAGCGCAGCTCGGCGGGCAGGGACTCCACCGCGGCCTCCTGGTCGCCGCGGCCGGCCACCAGGAGCCTGGTCCCCGGGCGGGCGGCGAGGATCGCGGGGAGGGCCTTCATCAGCACCGGCAGACCCTTGCGGGGCTCGTCGATGCGGCCGATGAAGCCGATGGTGCCGCCCTCCCGTCCCCCACCACCCTCGACCGCGCTTCGCGCCCCTCCCGATTGCCACTCGGGGCGCGGCTCGGCCCTGGCGAAGAAGTCGACGTCGACGCCGTTGGGGATGACGACCGCGTCGCCGCCCAGGTGCTCGACGAGGGTGCGGCGGGCGTACTCGCTGACCGCGATCCGGGCGCTGATCTTCTCCAGGGCGGCCTGGAGGATCGAGTACGCGGCGATCATCGCGCGGGAACGCGGATTGGAGGTGTGGAAGGTCGCCACCATCGGGCCCTGCGCCGCCCAGCAGGTCAGCAGGCCGAGGGAGGGCGAGGTCGGCTCGTGGATGTGGACCACGTCGAACGCGCCCTCGTGCAGCCAGCGGCGCACCCGCGTGGCGGACAGCAGGCCGAAGTTGAGCCGGGCCACCGAGCCGTTGTAGGGCACCGGGACCGCACGGCCCGCCGAGACGACGTAGGGCGGCAGCGGGGTGTCGTCGTCGGCGGGGGCCAGCACGGAGACGTCGTGGCCGAGGCGGATGAAGTACTCGGCCAGGTCACGGATGTGGAACTGGACGCCACCGGGGACGTCCCAGGAGTACGGGCAGACGATGCCGATCCTCACGACGGTCCCTTCGCGGGGTCGAGGTCGGCGAGCCACAGCCGCTGGAGCATGTGCCAGTCCTCCGGATGGTCGGCGATCCCGGTGGCGAAGGCGTCGGCCAGCGCCTGTGTCATGACAGACGTCTTCGCGGTCCGGTCACCTGACTCGGGCACCTCGATCGGGGCGTGGACGCGCCCCTTCATGACGGGGGTGTCGTCGTACCAGAGCGTCACGGGGAGCAGGTGGGCGCCGGTCTGCTGGGCGAGCAGGGCCGGGCCCGCGGGCATCCTGGCGGTGGCACCGAAGAAGTCGACCTCGACGCCGGACTCGGACAGGTCGCGGTCGGCGACCAGGCAGACCAGGCCGCCGTCGCGGAGCCTGCGGGCCAGGGTGCCGAAGGCGGAGCCGCCGCTGTGCGGGAGGACCTCCATGCCGAGGCCCTCGCGGTAGGCGACGAACCGGTCGTAGAGGGTCTCCGGCTTGAGTCGTTCGGCGACCGTGGTGAACGGGGTCTTCAGCTCGGTGGTGACCCAGGCGCCCGCAAGGTCCCAGTTGGCGAGATGCGGCAGCGCGATGATCACGCCCCGGCCGGAGGCGAGGCCGTCGGTGAGGTGGTGGAGGTCCTTGGGCGCGAACCCGGTCCGGACGCGCTGCTCGCTCCAGGCCGGGAGCCGGAAGGACTCCATCCAGTAGCGCAGGTACGACCGCATGCCCGCCCGGGAGAGTTCGCGCAGCCGCTCCGGGCCCGCGTCGTGCAGCACGCGCGCGTAGTTCGATTCGAGCCGTCGCACGCCCTTGCCGCGCCGCTTCCAGGCGAGGTCCGCGAGGGAGTCGCCGAGGCGTACCGCGACGGGCTCGGGCAGCTTCTTGACGGTGCCCCAGCCCATTCCGTACAGGGCGTCGGTGAGCCGCTCCGCGGCGGTCACTGGGTGGCCTCCGTGCCGTGCGAGGCCCGCTCGCCCTCGGCCGCCGCCTCCGCCTCGGCGGACTCGCGACGCACAGTGACGACCCGCTGCACCAGGGTGACCAGGCTGCCCACGGCGACGATCCACAGGGCGATCGGGAGCAGGATCTGGATGCCCGGGACGCCGAACTTGTGGAATCCGGCCAGACCGGCCGCCACCAGCGAGATGACCAGCCGCTCGGCGCGCTCCACGAGCCCGTTGACCGCGACCGGCAGTCCGATGGACTCGCCGCGCGCCTTGGTGTACGACACCACCTGCCCGCTGGCCAGGCAGAAGATCGAGACCGCGCACAGGACGTCGTTGTCGCCGTTGCCCGCGTACCAGAGGGCGAAGCCGCCGAAGATCGCGCCGTCGGCGACCCGGTCCAGGGTGGAGTCGAGGAAGGCGCCCCAGCGGCTGGTGCGGCCCAGCTGGCGGGCCATGTTGCCGTCGACCAGGTCCGAGAACACGAACAGCGTGATCACGATCGTGCCCCAGAAGAACTCGCCCCGGGGGAAGAAGACCAGTGCGCCCGCGACCACTCCGGCCGTGCCGAGGAGCGTGACCGTGTCCGGGCTCACGCCCCGACGGATGAGAAACGCGGCGAACGGTGTGAGGACACGCGTGAAGAATGCACGCGCGTACTTGTTCAGCATGGCCTTCCCGACGGTCGTTGCGCCGTGCGGCCCCTGCTGGCCACCCCGGCTGGCCCATCGTAGCCACGCGCGCGTGAGTGCGACGGGCGGGCACTCTCGGACGGCCCCGGCGGTCAGGACCGCGGGGGCCGTGCGGGCACGATCGCGTCCTTCGTATGGACGCACCGTGACGGGAGTGGAAAGCTCGAATAACCGCGGGCGTCATCGGAGCCGCCACCGCACGCGGCCCGGCCTGCCCGCGCCCACAGAGACCTCACCGTGCACGGGAGGCAAAACCATGGGCGACAAGGTCAAGGAACACCCCGGAGCCGCCGGCAGGGCTACGGCGGCCGACCACCCCGCGTCCGTACGGAATGTGGTGCTGGTCGGCCACTCCGGAGCGGGCAAGACGACATTGGTGGAGGCTCTCGCGCTGACCGCGGGAGCGGTGAACCGGGCGGGCCGCGTGGAGGACGGCGGCACCGTCTCGGACTACGACGACATCGAGCACCGGCAGCAACGCTCCGTACAGCTGTCGCTGGTGCCGGTCGACTGGAACGGAATCAAGATCAACATCCTGGACACCCCGGGGTACGCCGACTTCGTCGGCGAGCTGAGGGCCGGTCTGCGCGCGGCGGACGCGGCCCTCTTCGTCGTCTCCGCCTCCGACGGGGTGGACGGCTCGACCCGGATGGTGTGGGAGGAGTGCGCGGCCGTCGGGATGCCGCGGGCGATCGTCGTCACGCACCTGGAGGCCGCCCGCGCGGACTTCGAGGAGATGACCCGGGTGTGCGCCGAGGCCTTCGGCGGCGACGACCCCGACGCCGTGCTCCCGCTGTACCTGCCGCTGCACGGGCCGCAGGGCCCGGACGGGCACGCGCCGGTGACCGGTCTGGTCGGGCTGCTCACGCAGAAGCTGTTCGACTACTCCTCCGGGGAGCGCAAGGAGTCCGAGCCCGGGCCCGACCGGCTCCCGGACATCGACGAGGCCCGCAACCGGCTCATCGAGGGGATCATCGCGGAGAGCGAGGACGAGACGCTCATGGACCGCTATCTGGGCGGCGAGCAGATCGACCTCAAGACGCTGATCGAGGATCTGGAGCGGGCCGTCGCCCGCGGCACCTTCTTCCCCGTCCTGGCCGCCGCCCCCGCGGCCGAGGGCGCCCGCCAGGGGCTCGGCACGGTGGAACTGCTGGAACTGGTCACAGGCGGCTTCCCGACGCCGTTCGAGCACCCCACACCGGGGGTCACCACGGTCGACGGCGAGCCGCGCGAGATCAAGCCGTGCGACACCGCCGGTCCGCTGGTCGCCGAGGTGGTGAAGACCGCCTCCGACCCCTACGTCGGCCGGGTCTCGCTGGTGCGGGTCTTCTCCGGCACCCTGCGCCCCGACGAGACGGTGCACGTCTCCGGGCACGGGCTGGCCGACCGCGGCCATGAGGACCACGACGTCGACGAGAAGATCGGCGCCCTGTCCACCCCGTTCGGCAAACAGCAGCGGCCGGTCACCCACGTCATCGCCGGTGACCTGGCCTGCGTCGCCAAGCTCGGCCGCGCGGAGACCGGCGACACCCTCTCGGCCAAGGACGACCCGCTGCTCATGGAGCCGTGGGAGATGCCCGACCCGCTGCTGCCGCTCGCCATCGAGGCGCACAGCAAGGCCGACGAGGACAAGCTCTCGCAGGGACTCGCCCGGCTGGTCGCCGAGGACCCGACCATGCGGCTGGAACAGAACCAGGACACCCACCAGGTGGTGCTGTGGTGCCTCGGCGAGGCGCACGCGGACGTCGCCCTGGAGCGGCTGCGCAGCCGCTACGGCGTCCAGGTCGACGTCGTACCGCACAAGGTGTCGCTCCGGGAGACCTTCGCCGGCAAGTCCGCCGGACGCGGCCGGCACGTCAAACAGTCGGGCGGGCACGGGCAGTTCGCGATCTGCGAGATCGAGGTGGAACCACTGCCCGGCGGCTCGGGCATCGAGTTCGTCGACAAGGTGGTCGGCGGCGCGGTGCCCCGGCAGTTCATCCCGTCGGTGGAGAAGGGCATCAGGGCGCAGGCCGCCAAGGGCGTCGCCGCCGGCTACCCGTTGGTCGACGTACGGGTGACCCTGCTCGACGGCAAGGCGCACTCGGTGGACTCCTCCGACGCCGCCTTCCAGACGGCCGGCGCGCTGGCGCTGCGGGAGGCGGCCGCGGACGCCAGGATCCATCTGCTGGAACCGGTGGCCGAGGTGTCCGTGCTGGTCGCCGACGACTACGTGGGCGCGGTGATGAGCGACCTGTCCGGGCGGCGCGGCCGGGTGCTGGGCACCGAGCAGACCGGCGGCGGGCGCACCCTCGTCAAGGCCGAGGTGCCCGAGTTCGAGATCGGCCGGTACGCGGTCGACCTGCGCTCCCTCTCGCACGGCACGGCCCGCTTCAGCCGCTCCTACGCGCGGCACGAGGCGATGCCGCCGCAGGTCGCCGAGAAGATCCGCGAACAGGTGAAGGCGGCCTCGTAAATCGGCCGCACGATCGACAACAGGGTGTTCGGCGGGCGGTTTCGGCCGTCCGCCGACGGCCGTCGGTGGCTGGGGATACTCTGAGTACTTGATCAACAGGTGTGCGGAGTACGGAAGTCGGGAAGGCCGCAGGAGCGGGACGGCGGCAAGTGGGGGCGGGAATGAGCTTCGAGGACTTCTTCGGGCCACAGGTGCCGAGGCCGGGCGGCGAGGCGCAGGCCCCGACCTATGCCCTGGCGTCGGCGGCCTACCGGGACACACCCATGGAGGAGATCAAGAAGGCCGACAACGAATGGCACAGGTCCACCGTCAACGCCGGCCGCAAGTGGGCGAAGATCTTCCGGCCGAACTTCGGTGAGGCGTACTCGCAGGCGATCATCGACCGCATGCTGGGCGTCGGCCGCAAGCCGCTCATCCAGTCCTTCGGCAGCGAACCCCAGGTGGTCGTCGAGCACTGCCTCGCCGCCAACCGCATCCGCAAGGAGCGCGACCAGCGGCTGACCGCCGTCATGTTCGTGTGCGGTGTGCTGTTCCTGCCCGGGCTGCTGCTCTTCCTGCTCGTCTTCCAGCTCCGGGCGACCATGCTCAAGGCGGACGACAAGCGGGTCTCCGGGCTCGGCAGCGCGCTGCTGGCCGCCGTCGGCGTCCTCGCGGTGCTGTTCCTGATCAAGGTGCCCTTCGGCGGCTTCTGGGGGTGGTACGCGCGCGGCTGCGTGGTGCTCCCCGTCGTCGGCTGGTACCTGGCCAAACGGCTGTGCGAGCGGACCGCGCAGGACCTGCGCGCCGCCTGGGGCGGGCTGCTGTCCGGGGGCAGCGTCGGCGCGAAGGTGCCCGAGGCCGTGCCGACCAGCCCCGACCAGGCCGCCGCCGAGCAACTGCGGCAGTCGCTGGCCAGGCTCAGCGCCGAGCAGCAGTCCAACTCGGTCTTCTACGCCGGCCCCAAGGGCATACTCGGCATGGGCACCCGCTGGGGCTCCTGGCACCTCGCGGAGGAACTGGTCCCGCTCGACCCGGTCAAGGGCGTCCACGAGTTCCGGGCCTGGACGGTCGTCCGGGAGATCGAGAAGGAACTGAGCGTGCTGCACCGGCAGCACCTGAAGACCGGCGGTTTCCCGGAACCCCAGGTCAGACACTGGATCGTCACCCATGTCGGGGAGGGCGCCAAGGAGGTGTCCCGGCCCGAGGGCACCGACTACAAGGTGGGACCCAAGGACGTCGAGGACATCTGCAACAACAACCACTTCGACAAGGGCGACCGGCACTACCTGGGCGTGCAGTGGCCGCACCTGTGGAACGGCGAACTGATCATCACGATGATGGCCACCGTGACCGTGCTCAAGGAGACCCTGCGGATCGACGTGACCGGACACGCCCTCGGTCCGGTCAACGGCCTGTTCAGCGTCAAGCCCGAGGCGCCCACGAAGACGGTCGCCAAGACCGTGCGGTTCTGGGAGACGCGGACCGTCAAGCTGCCGCTGGTCACCCCGGACGAGGTGGTCCGGCTGAGCGCGCGGGCCACCGTCAGCTGGTATCCGCCGCTGCTGAAGTGGCTCGGCGGATCGATAGGTCTGCCCGAGCCGTTCGGTCTGCGGCACGCGTGGGCCGACCAGCCCTGGAAGCACCGCTTCATGGCCGACGACGCGTTGCGCGCGGCCACGCCGATACTGCGGGCCGTGCACCGGGCGGCGCTGCGGGTGCTCAAGGAGCACGACGTCGACATCGACAAGTTCAGCAGCCGCGCGTCGGTGCTCAGCGGGTCGGTGCAGGACGCCGCGCCGAAGAAGGCGGACACGTACGACGCGTAGCGAGCGGGGCGGGGGCAGGGGTCAGCTCGCCGGCCATGCCTCCGCCAGCATCGTGCGGGTGTCCGCCAGCAACTGCGGGAGCACCCGGGTGTGGCCCACCACCGGCATGAAGTTCGTGTCGCCGCCCCAGCGCGGGACGATGTGCTGGTGCAGGTGGGCGGCGATGCCCGCGCCCGCCACCGTGCCCTGGTTCATGCCGATGTTGAAGCCGTGGGCGCCGGACGCGGTGCGCAGCGCGGTCATGGCCTGCTTGGTCAGCTCGGCGAGCTCCACGGTCTCCGGCCCGGTCAGGTCCGTGTAGTCGGCGACATGGCGGTACGGGACCGTCATCAGGTGTCCGCCGTTGTACGGGTAGAGGTTGAGCACCGCGTAGACGTGCTCACCGCGCCGGACGATCAGTCCGTCCTCGTCCGACTTGGCCGGGATCGAGCAGAAGGGGCAGCCGTCGTCGGCGCCTGGGCCGGTCGGCTTGTTCTCACCCTGGATGTAGGCCATCCGGTGGGGCGTCCACAGGCGCTGGAACGCGTCCTGCGTCCCCACTCCGATCTGCTGTTCCGGCTCACTCGTCATGCTAGGCAGCATATGGCTTCGCCCGTTCGCGGCGTGTCGCCGGGGCCGGGCCGAGGCGTTCGGCGGCGAAGCTGGGCGGATGGACGACGACAGCCGGCTGGCGGACTGGGAACGGCGGACCGATCTGCCGCTCGTCATCGCGTCGCTGGTCTTCCTGGGCGCGTACGCGGTGCACGTCCTGCTGCCGGGGCTCCCCGGGGCCGCGCATGCCTTCTTCCTGTCGTTGATGTACGCGGCCTGGGCGGTGTTCGCCGTCGACTACGCGGTGCGCTGGCGGCTCAGTGGCGAGGGACCGGGGTTCGTACGGCGGCACTGGCTGGACACCGTCGTCGTGGCGCTGCCCCTGTTGCGCCCGGTGCAGGTCGTACGGACCTACGAGTCGATCCAGCGTCGGCGCGGTGAGCCCCGGCTGGCGCTGCACGCGCGCGTGGCGGCCTATTCGGCGTTGTCGATCTCGCTGCTGGGGTTCTCCGGCGCGCTCGCCGTCTACCAGGCCGAACGCGCGGCCCCGAACGCCACGATCCGCACCTTCGGCGACTCCCTCTGGTGGACCTGTTCGACCCTCTCCACCGTCGGTTACGGCGACTACGTCCCGGTCACCACCCTGGGGCGGTTCATCGCCGTGGGGCTGATGGCCTGCGGCCTGGCGCTGCTGGGTACGGTCACGGGCTCGTTCTCGTCCTGGATGCTCCAGCGGTTCTCGCTGGGCGAGGAGGACGACAGGCCCCCGGAGAGCTGATCCCCGGGGGCCCGCGCGACCGGCCGGGATCAGACCTGGGTCCGCTCCTCGACGACCTTCACGATCTTGGCGATGGCCTCGTCGAACGGGATGCCGTTCTCCTGCGAGCCGTCGCGGTAGCGGAAGGAGACCGAACCGGCCGCCATGTCCTCGTCGCCCGCGATGACCATGAAGGGCACCTTCTGCTTCTGGGCGTTGCGGATCTTCTTCTGCATCCGGTCCGAGGAGGCGTCGACCTCGACCCGCAGGCCCTTCTTCTTCGCCTCGGCGGCGAACTTGTGCAGGTAGTCGACGTGCGCGTCCCCGATCGGGATGCCCACCGCCTGGACCGGCGCGAGCCAGGCCGGGAAGGCGCCCGCGTAGTGCTCCAGGAGGACCGCGAAGAACCGCTCGATGGAGCCGAACAGGGCGCGGTGGATCATCACCGGGCGCTGCTTGGAGCCGTCGGCGGAGGTGTACTCCAGGTCGAAGCGCTCGGGCAGGTTGAAGTCCAGCTGGACGGTCGACATCTGCCAGGTGCGGCCGATGGCGTCCTTGGCCTGCACGGAGATCTTCGGGCCGTAGAAGGCGGCGCCGCCCGGGTCGGGGACGAGCGGGAGGCCCTGCTTCTCGGCGACCGCGCGGAGCGTCTCGGTGGCCTCCTCCCAGACCTCGTCGGAGCCGACGAACTTCTCCGGGTCCTTGGTGGACAGCTCCAGGTAGAAGTCGGTGAGGCCGTAGTCGCGCAGCAGGTTCAGGACGAAGGTGAGCGTCTTGTCGAGCTCCTCCGCCATCTGCTCCTTGGTGCAGTAGATGTGCGCGTCGTCCTGGGTGAAGCCGCGGGCCCGGGTCAGGCCGTGCACGACACCGGACTTCTCGTACCGGTACACGGTCCCGAACTCGAAGAGGCGCAGCGGCAGTTCACGGTAGGAGCGGCCGCGCGCGTCGAAGATCAGGTTGTGCATCGGGCAGTTCATGGGCTTGAGGTAGTAGTCCACGCCCTCGTCGAGCTGCATGGGCGGGTACATGCCGTCGGCGTACCAGTCCAGGTGCCCGGAGGTCTCGAAGAGCTTCCCCTTGGTGGCGTGCGGGGTGTAGACGAACTCGTAGCCCTCCTCCTCGTGCCGGCGGCGCGAGTAGTCCTCCATCACGCGGCGGACGATGCCGCCCTTGGGGTGGAAGACGGCGAGGCCGGAGCCGATCTGCTCCGGGATGGAGAACAGGTCGAGTTCGTTGCCCAGCTTGCGGTGGTCGCGCTTCTCGGCCTCGGCGAGGAAGTCCAGGTACGCCTTCAGCTCGTCCTTGGACGGCCAGGCGGTGCCGTAGATGCGCTGGAGCATGGGGTTCTTCTCGCTGCCGCGCCAGTAGGCCGCCGCGTTGCGCATCAGCTTGAACGCCGGGATCAGGCGGGTGGAGGGCAGGTGGGGACCGCGGCAGAGGTCCTTCCAGCACAGCTCGCCGGTCTTGGCGTCCAGGTTGTCGTAGATCGTCAGCTCACCGGCGCCGACCTCGACGTCCGCGCCGTCGTCCGAGGAGGCCGAGCCCTTCAGGCCGATCAGTTCGAGCTTGTACGGCTCGTCCGCCAGCTCCTCGCGGGCCGCCTCGTCGGTCACCACGCGGCGCGAGAAGCGCTGGCCGCGCTTCTGGATCTCCTGCATCTTCTTCTCGATGGCCTTGAGATCCTCGGGCGTGAACGGCTTCTCGACGTCGAAGTCGTAGTAGAAGCCGTCCTTGACCGGCGGGCCGATGCCCAGCTTGGCCTCCGGGAAGATCTCCTGGACGGCCTGCGCCATGACGTGCGCGGTGGAGTGCCGCAGGATGTTGAGACCGTCCTCGGAGGAGATCTCCACCGGCTCCACGACCTCGCCCTCGGCGGGCGCGTACGCGAGGTCCTTGAGCTCCCCGGCCACCCGGGCGGCGATGACCGCACGCTCGCCGGCGAAGAGCTCGGCGGCCGTAGTGCCCGTCGTCACCACGCGCTCTTCCCGCTCGGAATCGCGTTGGATGATCACACGGACGTCTGACACCGGTCTCTCCTGACTGAAGGCGGATGCGGGCGCCGTACCAGGAGCGCGCGCAATACCGGATCGTACCGACCCGGCCCCGCCGACCGAAAAACGATTACCGACCGTGCAACGATTACCGACAGTGCGCCGTCAGTCGCAGTCGTCCGTCAGTCGCAGTCGTCCCCGGTGCAGGCCTCCTCGAAGAAGTCCAGATTCTCCTGAAGCGACTTCATCAGGCTGTCCCGCTCCTCGTCGTCCACCTGTACGGGCACGACCCCCGAGGCCCGGGACAGCCGCCGGAAGCCGCCCCGGCTCTCCAGCCGGCCGTGCACGCGCACCGGGAGTCCGACGAGGTGGGCCTGGCCGGCGATCCGGTAGTCCTCCTCGTCGAGGGTGACCCGCACGTACGGCACCTCGGCGCCGGCGATCACCCGCAGCCGTACCGCGCCCTCGCCGCGCGGCTCCGAGCGGCGCATCCGGACCACGGTTCCGGTGACCCGGACCGCGACGGAGGGTTCGTCGCGCAGGTAGCGGGCGCCGGCCTCACGGAGCACGGGCAGGTCGCCGGGTGAGAACTCCACGGGGTCCAGGGCCGACGCGCAGTCCTCGGGGACTCCGGCGCCCGGCGCCCAGTCCACCGAGACGCGGGCGCCTTCGGTGCCGCGCACGAGCGTGACGAGGGCGTCGGTGAGTTCACGGCTGACACCGGCCTCGACGGCGCCGTCGAAGGCGTCCATGCCGCCGGTGGCCCGTTGGTAGTCGATGGCCTCGCGGGCGGCGTACAGGGCCTGGTGGAGGCGTACGGCGAGCGGGCGGCCGGTACCCACGGGCACGAACGCGGTCAGGCCGCGGCCGCCCTCCGCCGAACCGACCAGCACGGACTCCAGTATGGCCGCGGCGGCCCGCTTGTGCCGGGCGCCGTAGTAACCGGCACGCGCGCGGGTGGCGAGCGCGCCGGCCAGCAGGATCCCCCGGGCGGCGGTGCGCAGCTGCTCCTCGGCGGTCCAGGACGCGGCGTCCGCGGGGCCGTTCGGCACGTCCCGCCACCAGCGGATCTCGTCGCTGGGCACGGCGAGCCCGACCAGTACCTCGCGGGCCGCGGGCGTCCCGCTGCGCACCAGCGCGGTGAGCGCCTCGCCGAGCAGGTCGTCGCTGTCCGGGAAGGCGCGGCTCTCGGGGACCAGCAGGCTGGTGCCGGTGCCGCCCGGCCCGGGTGGGGTCCAGCGGCCGTAGCGCCCCGGCGCTCCCCCGCGCCGTACCCAGCCGTGCCGGCGCAGCAGGGCGCCGAGCACCGCGGGGTCGACCTCGGCGGGCTCGGGGGGACGGTCCCAGTGGGGCCGGTGGAGATCGTCGGGATGCGGCCTGACCTCCCGCAGCGGCTCCTCGTACGGACGGTGCCTCATGGTCTGCCTCCCGTCCCGACCCGCGTCATGATCTCGCAGAGCGCCCGGTCGTCGAAGATGTGCGAGGTCGGGACCCGCACGGTGGTCCGGTGCCGGCCGGTGACCGGGTGTCCCGCCAGGTTGACCCAGTAGCAGCAGTGCCGCAGGTCGAGCCGGTCGTGGCTGGCGCGCAGCCAGTCGTCCTGGGACCGCGGCACCAGCATCACCACGAGGATCTTGTGCACCGACACCGGTGTGCGGGCGAGCTTGCGCAGGTGGTCGTTGTCGAGCGTGAAGGAGAAGAAACGTCCCGGCGGATGGGGGGCGATCTGGTACGTGCACTTGAGCTGCACCTTGATGGTCACCTCGTCGTCGACGGTGTGACCGGGCGAGCCGTGGCTGACGTGCCAGTCGATGCCGTTGTCCGGGAACGGCTGCGACAGCGAGCAGCCGGCCGCCGCCGCGACGGCGTGCAGATATCCCACCTGCAGTGTCTCCATGCAGGCGGTGGTGGCGAGTGTGCCGCGAAGGGGGCCCGTACGTTCGGGCAGCAGCCCGCCCCGTTCGGGCTGCGCTATCGCCATGACCAACAGCCTTCCCAGCCAAGGAGTTCCCCGTGGCGGGCCGCTGAACTGCAAAGACCCGCACTCCTGTTGTGTCCTTCCGGCGTACGTCGCAAACGGCCCGGGTATCACCAAACAGGCAGAAGACGGAACGTCAGCTGCCGTGGGTGAACGAGGAGTTGTGTAGGCATGACGTGCTGGTACGAGGGGCCCCTGGCGGCCTTCGACACGGAGACCACGGGCGTCGACGTCGAGACCGACCGGATCGTGTCGGCCGCCGTCGTCGTCCAGGACGCCCCGGGCACCCGGCCGAGGGCGGTCCGCTGGCTGGTGAACCCGGGCGTGCCGGTGCCGGAAGCGGCGACGGCGGTGCACGGGCTGACCGACGAACACCTGCAGCGCAACGGCCGCTGGCCGGCGCCGGTGATGCACGAGATAGCCGAGGAACTGGCCGAGCACGCGGCGATGCACCGCCCGCTGGTGGTGATGAACGCGCCGTTCGATCTGACCCTCCTGGACCGCGAGCTGCGCCGCCATCGGGCGTCCTCGCTGGACCGCTGGTTCGAGGAGAGCCCCCTGCTGGTCCTCGACCCCCGGGTCCTGGACAAGCATCTGGACCGTTACCGCAAGGGCCGCCGCACCCTGACCGATCTGTGCGCGCACTACGAGGTGACTCTGGAGGGCGCGCACGACGCCGGCGCGGACGCGCTCGCCGCCCTGGAGGTGGTACGGGCGCTGGGCCGCCGTTTCGCGACCCGCCTGGAGCGGCTGACCCCGGCCGAGCTGCACACGCTCCAGACCACCTGGCACGCGGCGCAGGCCCGTGGTCTCCAGGCCTGGTTCACCCGCAGCGGCACACCGGAGACGGTGAACCAGGACTGGCCGCTCCGGCCGGAACTGCCGGCGGCGGCCTGAGGGCCGACGCGAAAAAGGCCGGTCCGCACAGGCGGACCGGCCTTCCCGGTGGTGGGCGATACTGGGTTCGAACCAGTGACCTCTTCGGTGTGAACGAAGCGCTCTCCCACTGAGCTAATCGCCCGGGAACGCAGTGAACGATACAGGGAGCCGTGGGTTTCGTTCAAACCGCTTGCAGGTGGCCGAGCAGGCCGCGCCGTCCCGACCGCATCATCAACCGGTGGTTGGCACGGAAGAGCGGCCGCCCGGGGACGGCCAGCCGCCGCAGCAGTGCCTTGTTGACGTCCACGACCTGCTCGTAGCGGGCCAGCGCGCCGGCGCCGTCGGCGCCGTCGGCGACGACCGTCCAGCGGGCCCAGCCCTCGATGTCGCCGGTCATACCGGTCTCCAGCACGCCCGCCTGCGGATCGCGCCGGGTCTCGCGCGCGGTGAACGTGATGTCGTACGGCAGGACGGAACGGATGGTGAGGACGCCCGTGGTGTCGTTCAGGCGGGTGACCGAGCGCACCTGGGGCCACCAGTGCGGGTAGTCCTCGACCTGTTCGAGTGCCCGGTAGACGGCCGCGGTCCCGAAGGGCAGCGGCCAACGGCTGAGGAAGCGGTAGTGGTTGCGGTCCATGGGCGGAGTCTGCCCGTGTGCCGGGCATGAGTACGCGTGCTCATGCCCTGGGAAAGTGACCTGTACCACACTCGGGGGCGCGAGCGCCGCCGCCCGTGCGACGGCGCTCCCCCACCCCTCCCTACGACGGCATCCTGTCGCCGAGCAGGGCCAGGTTCTCGATGGCCGCGAGCCCGTACAGCGCGGTGTCGTTGGAGGACACCCAGCTCGCCTCGCTGCCCGCGACGAGGGTGACCGGGCCGGAGAGCGGCTCGGTCTTCCACGGCGAGGACTCCGTGTACCCGTCGGAGCTGTAGAACTTCGTCCAGGCGCGCTGGGCGAGGGCGTCGTCGCCGGTCTGCACGGCCGCGTACGCGTCGAGCCGGGAGTGGCCCTGGAAGAGCAGCAGCGTGCCGAAGTTGGAACCGTAGCGTGCCGCCTGTTCGGCCTTGGTGGCGTTGAAGTAGCGGCAGTAGTCGAGGTACGCCTCCTTGAACTTCGGCATGTCGACCAGGTGGATGAGTTCGGCGCAGAGTTCGTTCAGGCCGAAGACCGCGGAGAGGTGGGAGACGGAGACGACCGGGGTGGCGGCCGTGGCGAACCTGCCGGTGTCGAGGTCGTACAGACCGCTGCCCTGCACGAAGCCGTTGGGCTGGGCGGCGATGCCCTCCATGGTCGACAGGACGCGTGCCCTGGCCTTCTCCCACTTGGGGCCCCTGCGTTCCCACTCGGTCAGCCAGGCCGACACCAGGCCGCTCCAGTCGGTGCCGAAGCCGATGGACAGGGCGTGCCGGTCGGGGGTGTAGGGGTCGGTGCGGACCTTGCGCTGCGGGTCCAGGACGAGGAAGGTCTCGTCGGAGTCGACGTTGGCGGCCATGAGGTCGCCGACGCGTTCGTCCGCGGTGAGGAAGTAGTAGAAGCGCCGGTAGGTGGTGTTGGCGATGCGCTGCTGCTTGGCGCTGTCCGCGAAGTGCTGCACACCGTGCCGGGTGCCCAGTCCCGCCCACTGGCCGATGTGGTAGACGTCGACCTCACCGGTGTGCCGGGTGAGCGCCTCGGCGAACCGGAAGATGTCCGAGCGCCCGCTCCTCAGGTACGCGTACCAGAGCCACAGGTCGGGTGAGAGCTCGGAGTTGTCCCAGGCGTAGCCGCCGACGTCGTACCGCCACTGGTGGCGCACGGTGTCGTAGGTGTGCATGAAGTCGCCGTAGTCCCAGAAGCCGTACCAACGGCGCTGCTCCACCTGGTCCTTGTAGTAGCCGAAGAGGAAGTCGAGGTGGTCCTCGATCTTCGCCTTGGCGGCGGTGGAGCGGTCGGGTTCGGAGTAGAGGCCGGGGCCGAAGACCTTGGCCTTGATCAACTGCTGTGGCGGGGCCGTGAGCTGGGGGAGCACCCGGACGGCCTCGACCTGGTCGGCCAGCGCCTGCGGTGTCGGTGTGGTCTCGTTGGCCCAGAACAGCAGCTCCGAGGTGCGGGCGATGCCGTAGGGGGTGCCGAACTCCGGCTCGTAGTCCTCGTAGGTGATGTTGAGGCCTTCGAGCTGCTTCGCGTAGGTGTCCTGGCCCATGCCGTCGTGGTAGAAGCGCAGGTCCATCGGCTGGGCCTCGGGCGACCAGAGCCAGAGGGTGACCTCGGCCTCGTCGGTGTGGGCGTCACGGATGTCGAGCTGGGCCGGGAACTTCTCCCAGAAGTCCCTGAGGCCGAAGGAGAGCCCGCCGCTCGCGCCGCCGACGTAACCGAACCCGGAGGCCCGCCTGCCGCCGCCGGCCGCGATCCAGCCGTACCCCTTCTTCGTGCGCTTGCGCAGGGTGAAGCCGTCGGCGGAGAGCTGGGAGAGGGTGTAGTCGCCCCAGTGCGGGATGTACTGGAGGCGGGTGGTGACGCGCTGGTCCCAGGTGGCCGGGTCGGGGAGCTTCTGGCCCGCGTACTGGGCCGCCTGCACGGCCGCACCCGGGTCACGGCGCAGTCCGGTGACGCCCTGGACGGCCTCCCGCAGCAGGCCGGTTCCCTCGCCGCCGATCCGGATGTGCCGGTCGTACGCCTCGTCGCGCATCGGCACGCTGAAGCGCACCCCGAGTCCGCGGATGAAGTCGCCGCTCGCCCTGCCCGGCTCCTGGGTGCCGTCGTAGGTGATCGTGTGGACCATGCGGAAGGAGTCGGCGCCCGCGTAGAAGTAGAGCCGGATCGAGAACGGCAGCCAACTCCGGTTGCCCTTGCGGTGCTTGCCGTCGATGCGGACCACCGCGCGGACCGGCCCGTCCTGTTCGACGGTGACGGAGTCGATCGCGCCGTCGAAGCGCTCGGTCTTCACCGTCCCCTGGTCCTCGTCCTCGACCTCGGGCTGACGGATGAGCACGAGCCTGCCGTTCCTGGCGGTCTCCGTCGACCCCCGGATGACCGACTTGATCAGGGTGGCACCGTTCTTGCCGATCTTCACGGTGATCACGCCGGTGGACACGTCGACGGTGCCGCCGGCCTTGTCGACGGTGACCTTCCTGTCGGGCGCGGCCGGGTCGCCCGCCGCGAGGGTGAGCTTGCCGTTGCCCGAACCGACCGCGTGGGCGGTCCACTTGAGGGAGCCGTCCGGCCAGTGGGCGAGGGGCCAGGACTGGACCGGCACGTCCTTGCCGTCCTCGTCCGTGACCGCGAAGGCCTGGTCCTGCCGGAACGCGCCCATCGGCCAGGGCACGCCGACGGTCGAGCCGGGCGCGGCCCCGAGGCCGCCGTCCTCCAGCCAGTCGAGGGTCACCGGGTCCGCGTCGGCGGCCTCGGCTCCGGGCGCGGCCTGCGCCTGCTTCGTTCCCAGCGCCCAGCTGAACTGGGCGGCGGCGCCGGCGACGGCGGCCGCCTTGAGGAGGGACCTGCGAGGGATGGGCGACATAGTCCGCCTTTCCTTTCCGTGCGCATGCAAGGTGGTCAGGGGCATGACAGAGAGAGTGCGACGCCGGTCGGGCGCCCCCCTGGTGGGGGGCCGGTCAGCGGCGGCGCCGGTGGCGCTCCTCCACGGCGACGGCCGCCGCGGCGACGGCACCCAGTACGGGGACCGCCAGCGGAGCGACGAGCAGGGCGGAACAGACCAGGAGGGCCACTCCCCCGACGAGCAGGAAGGATCCGCCGGGGTCGAGGACGGTACGGCGCCCGGCCGCCGCGAGCAGGCCGCGCCAGCGGTCGCCGGGCGTCCAGACGGCTGCCGCGCGCAGCCCCGCGACCGCCAGGCCGATCACCGCGAACAGCCCGACGGCCCCGACGAGCGGCCCGCCGGGCAGCCCGGCGCGCACGGCCCGCACGTCCACCCAGGCGACGGCGAGCACCGCCCAGCCGGCCAGTCCGACCAGCGAGCCGCCGGGCAGCGCGGCCCGGAAGTCGCTCACGAACTCCCGCCAGCCGCCCCCGACCTGCCCGGTGCGGCGGCGCAGATGCCGGGCACCGGCGGCGAAGGCGGCCGGCCAGGTGACGACGCCCAGCGAGGCGACGGCGATCCACACGCCGGTGAGCAGGCACTCGGCGAAGACACCGAACCGTTCCGACAGGAGTGCGGGCTTCACGCGTACGTCGTCGGCCACGGTCTCAGCCCTTCAGTCCGGAGGTCGCCATTCCGTCGATCAGGTAGCGCTGGAAGGCGAGGAAGAACAGCAGCACGGGAAGCAGCGCGACCAGGGACATGGCGATCATGCCGCCGTAGTTGGCGGCCACGCCGTCGGAGTCGCGGAACATCATCAGACCCAGCGAGACCGTGTACTTGCCGGGCTCGTTGAGGTAGATCAGCGGGCCCATGAAGTCGTTCCAGGCGTTGATGAAGGTGAAGATCGCGCTGGTGATGAGGGCGGGCCGGCACAGCGGCAGCACGATGGACCAGTAGATGCGCAGGTGCCCGCAGCCGTCGAGCCGGGCCGCCTCGTCGAGCTCCCGCGGCAGGTTCCGCATGAACTGCACCATCAGGAAGACGAAGAAGGCCTCGGTGGCGAGGTACTTGCCGATCAGCAGCGGTGCGTAGGTGTTGATCCAGCCCAGCTTCTGGAACATCACGTACTGCGGGATCAGCAGCACGTGGTACGGCAGCAGCAGGGTGCCGATCATCAGGGAGAAGAGCAGGTTGCGGCCCGCGAACCGGATACGGGCGAACGCGTAGGCGGTGAGCGAGCAGGAGACGAGCACCCCTACGACGGCGCCCCCGGCGTAGAACAGGGAGTTCTGGAAGAACGTCCAGATGCTGATGTCCGCTATGCCGTCGGCGAGACCCTTGAAGTTGGACAGGATCGGATGGGACGGGAGCAGCTGGAGGCTGTTGATGATGTCCTTGCTCGGCTTGAAGGACGCCCCGATCACCCAGACCACCGGGTAGAGGATGACCGCCAGGATCAGCAGGGCGCCGATGTGCCAGGCGAGGGAGCCGGTCCGCTTGCGGCCGGCCGCGTCCGTGACCTTGGTCGTGATCGGGCTCACCGGGCGTCCTCCTCGTAGTGCACCCACTTCTTCTGGGACCAGAAGAGGACGGCCGTCACCAGGGCGACGGCGAGCAGCAGCATCCAGGCCATCGCGGCGGCGAAGCCCATCTGGGCGTTCTTGAAGCCCTGCTCGTAGAGGTAGCAGGTGTAGACGAGCGTGGCGTCGGCCGGGCCGCACTGGGTGTTGGAGACGACGTACGCCGAGCCGAAGATCTGGAAGGAGTGGATGGTCTCCAGGAGCACGTTGAAGAACAGCACCGGCGAGATCATCGGCAGGGTGATGCTCCAGAACCTGCGCAGCGGTCCGGCGCCGTCCATCGCGGCCGCCTCGTACAGCTCCCTGGGCACCTGCTTCAGACCGGCCAGGAAGATGACCATGGGGGCGCCGAACTGCCACACCGTCAGCGCGACCAGCGAGTACAGCACCCAGTCGGCGTTGCCGACCCAGCCGCCGACGTGCCAGCCGAAGAAGGACTGGGTACGGTCCACCACCGCGCCGTCGGAGAACAGCGACCGCCAGACGAAGCCGACCGAGACGCTCGCGCCGATCAGCGAGGGGGCGTAGAACGCGGCCCGGTAGAAGGCCTGGCCGCGCCGGCTCTGGGCGAGCAGCATCGCCACCCCGAGCGCCAGCAGCAGTTTCAGCGGGGTGCCGATGACCACGTACTTCGCGGTCACCTCCACCGACTTCTGCCAGCGTGGGTCGTCGAACATCCGGGTGAAGTTGTCGAACCCGACCCACTTCGGGGTGTTGAAGAGGTTGTAGTCGGTGAACGCGAAGTACAGGGAGGCGATCATCGGGCCCGCGGTCAGCAGCAGGAAGCCCGCGATCCACGGGGACATGAACAGGTAACCGGCGAGGTTCTCGCGGCGGCGGGCCGGCCGCCGCCCGGTGGGGGCGGCGGCGGCCGAACGCGTCCCGCGAGCCGCGGGGAGGGAGTCCTTGACGAGCGTCACGGCAGGTCCCATCAGGCCTGGAAGGCGGCCTCGGACTCGGTGAAGAACTGCTTCACCGCGTCCGCGACCTTGGTCTTGCCCTGTCCGAGGTCGCCGCCGATGCGCAGGAAGGCGGCCTCGATGGTGTCGGCACCGGAGGGGTGCGGGGTGATCGTGCCGAGCACGCCCGCCTTGGCGGTGTCGTCCTCGTACTGCGCGATCTCCTTGTTCACCGGGTCCGTCGGCCGGTAGGCCGCGTACTGCTCGGTGCTCGCGAGGATGCCCCGGTCGTAGCCCATGATCTTGCCGGCCTCGGGGTCGTGGACCATGAAGTCGATGAACTGGGCGGCTTCCTTCGGGTGCGCGGTGCGGGCCGAGGCACTGAGCATCAGAGAGGCGAGGTACTGCCCGGTGTGCTTGCCGTCCGTGGTCGGGATCGGAGCCAGGCCGTAGGTGCTGCCGCCCTCCGCCGAGTAGCGGACGGTGAAGTTGTCCCAGGTGAACTCCGAGGCGCCGTGACCCGCGGAGAGGGAGGACTTGGGCATGTCCTGCGCGACGACCTTCGGGTCGGTGACGATGCCTGCCTTGACGCGGTTGTAGCCGTCCGTCCACCACTCGGTCAGGTCGGCCTTGTCGAAGCCGAGTCCGTCCGAGGTGTAGAAGGCCTTGCCGTTCTGACGGAGGTAGAGGTCGTAGAGGTACATGATCGCGAAGTAGCCGGTGTCCCCCGCGACCTCGGTCCTGTCGTGGATGGTCTTCAGGGCCTTGAAGTAGTCGTCCCAGGTCCAGCCCGGGTGCGGCTCGACACCGGCCTTCGCCCAGACCTTCTTGTCGATGACCAGCGCCATGGTGTTCGAACCGACGGGGATCCCGACCTGCTTGCCGTCGACCTCGCCGACCTTCGTCACACCGGCCCGGAAGTGATCCAGGCTCAGATTGCCGGCCTGAACCTGGGACTTCAGATCGAGCAGAATTCCTCGCTTGTCGTACTTCCGGAGAAAGGTGACGGCGTTTTGGAAAACGTCCGGGGGATTTCCGCCCGCGGCCTGGGTCTGGAACTTCTCCCAGAACGACGCGTACGTCTGGAAATCGGTCTTGACCTTGATCTTCGGGTACTTCTTCTCGAAGAGCGCGATGGTCTGGTTGATCTTCTTGGCGCGCTCCTCGGCACCCCACCAGGAGTAACGGATCGTCACCGTCCCGTCCCCGGAACCGCTGCCGCCCCCGCACCCGGTGGTCGCGGCGAGCCCCAGCGCGGCCGCCGAGGCGCCGGCCGCCTTCAGGATGGTCCGCCTCTCCACATTCCTGCTGGTTCCCACAGTCGGGCCCCTCCCCGCAGCGGTCGCCGCCGCTTGCATGAATCGTTTCAAGTAAGCGCTTGCTGGCACAAGTTACGGAGGGGCCGGTGAGGCGTCAATGATTCGCACAGGAATTTCTTGCGACCGCAGCGACCGGGAGGGCCGACGCCCCAGCCGGGCGACGCCCACAGAGCCCGGGATGCCGCAGGTGGGGAGCGCGCGGTCGACTGATCGAACGTCAAGTGGCCCGATCGGCATCAGGGTTACGGCTTGGCCTCGGCGGATGGTCCGGGTGGGGTGCGGGGGTCGTCCGAGGCGGGCTCGGCGACGCTCGGGGTGCGCGGGCGGGTGAGGAGCAGCGAGGGACCGCCAGCCCTTCGCAGGTGCGACGCAGCCGCCGACGAAAGGTGCGGGCGCCCCTCCGGGCCGGCGACCTCGCTCACCACACGTCCGACGAATAAGACCGCCTGCCGTCTCCGCCGCCCCACCGGACACCCCCCGGGATGCCGGGGAGCCGGACACCGTGCGTGGCCATCGCCATCGCCATCGCCACCGCCATCGCCATCGCCACCGCCACCGCCACCGCCACCGCCACCGCCGGCGCCGGCGCCGGCGCCACCGTCGGCGCCTTCGCCTTCGCCTTCGCCTTCGAGCAGGGCCCCTCCCGCGCGCCTGACGCACACCCGGCCCCCGCACGTCACTCGTCACGCCGCATCGGCCTGGACGCGCCGCAGGAGCCGGCCACCAGCCGCACGAGAGGGTCGCCCATGACGGCAGGAGCCAGCCGCCCGCACGAGCCCGCCGCCCGGCACACGAACGGACCCCCTCAACCGCATGAGCAGTGCGGACCGTCGCCAGGAGGCACCGTCCCCCGCATGAGATTGCCGTACGCCGCCCGAGCATGCCGTCCGCCGCACGAGTCACCCGGTTGGCACACGCGCCGGCCGTCCCGCCGCCGCGGGAAGTCGACCGTCCGCCGCACGAGAGGGCCGTCCGCCGCATCAGCCGGCCGGCCGTCGCCGCGCGAACCGAGTGTGCGTCTCGCCCGAGGGACGACGCCGGCCGCGGGGCGTCCCGGGCGCAAGACTGCGGCCCACCTGCTCATTCGCAGGTGGGCCGCAGTTCCGGGTGGGCGATACTGGGTTCGAACCAGTGACCTCTTCGGTGTGAACGAAGCGCTCTCCCACTGAGCTAATCGCCCGGGCGCAGGAAGAACATTACCCCATGTCAGGGGGTGCCCCCGACCAGTCGCCGGGGGTGCGCGGCCTACGGCCGGATCACTCCTCGATCTTCCACGGCACCACCACGCCGAACCTGGAGAGGTAGACCCCGACTCCGCCTGCCACGATCACCAGGCCGATCGTCGTCAGCGTGATGTTGCGGCGGCGCACCTTGGGGTCGAGAGCCTTCTGTGCCGCCTCCGTGACCTTGCGTTTCGTCCAGCGGAGCACCAGCTGGGCCCAGACGAACTCGGTCGCCCAGATCGCCATGCCGCCGAAGATGACCACCCAGCCCGGTCCGGGCAGCGGCAGCATGACGATGCCCGCGGCCACCACCGCGAGGCCGACCGCGAAGACCCCGACCTGCCAGCTCAGGTGCAGCATCCGGCGCGCCTTGACGAACTCGGGCGCCCGCGATCCGAGCCCCCGCTCACCGCCCGCCCCGTCCGGCGTCCCGTCCACCTCGCTCCCGTCCGAGACCACGGCGGCCTCACCCGGTTCGTTACTCCCCGTATTCATACGACCAAACCCTACCTGAGTGATTCGGGTCACCGGAATGGCCGTAGATCATGCTCGCCTTCTCGGCCGGAAGAGTTACGTAAACACACGCAAAACACTCAGAGGGGTTTACAACGGCACCGTAGGTGGCATGTCGATTTCGCCGACGTGCGAATCCCCGAGCGCACACTGAGCGAAAGGCCCTGGCGCTTATGAACACCACGGTCAGCTGCGAGCTGCACCTGCGCCTCGTTGTGTCGAGCGAGTCCTCCCTGCCTGTCCCCGCAGGCCTGCGGTACGACACGGCCGACCCCTACGCCGTGCACGCCACCTTCCACACCGGAGCCGAGGAAACCGTCGAGTGGGTGTTCGCCCGCGACCTCCTCACCGAGGGGCTGCACCGCCCCACCGGCACCGGCGACGTCCGCGTCTGGCCGTCCCGCAGTCACGGTCAGGGCGTCGTCTGCATCGCCCTGAGCTCCCCCGAGGGGGAAGCCCTGCTCGAAGCCCCGGCGCGGGCCCTGGAGTCCTTCCTGAAGCGAACAGACGCCGCCGTGCCGCCCGGCACGGAACACCGGCACTTCGACCTCGATCAGGAGCTCTCGCACATCTTGGCGGAGAGCTAGGGCGAGTCCCCCAAAGCCGCCCGGCGCCGTCCACTCGGGGAGACGGCTCGGGCGTGGACAACCGCATACGGCAGCACCGGCGCCGCCACCGTGATCGGTCACGGGGCGGCACCGCTGTGCCCACGCGCCCGTCCGCGCGCCCTTCCGCGGGAACCTCCGCCGGGTGGTGACCGTTCCACGGACAGCCCGAGTGGGACAGGGCACGGTGCGGGGCCCGCGTATGTCGCTACCATCGGCCACCATTGGCGGGCGCCCGCCCGACCCTCAGGCCAGGGAGCGAAACGTGCTGATCACCCACGACACCCGGTGTTCCCTCGACGCCGTGGTGGATCTGGTGAACACCGCGCCGGAGGACGGCTCGGCGGTGGACGGGCTGCCCGACGTCCCGGCCCTCCAGGATTTCGTACGAAGCCACGACATGAGCGATGTCGGCGTGCTGTCGGAGTTCGACCTGTCGGCCGTGCGCAAGGTCCGCGGGCGGTTCGCCGCGATCTTCGCCGCCCCGGACGCCCGGACGGCGGCGGGGATGATCAACGAGCTGGTCGCGGCCGCCGGCACCACCCCCCGGCTCACGGACCACGACGGCTACGACTGGCACGTGCACTACTTCGCCCCCGGCGCCTCGGTGGCCGACCACCTCGCCGCCGACTGCGGGATGGCGCTCGCCTTCTTCGTCGTCGCCGGGGAGCAGGAGCGGCTGCGCCGCTGCGAGGCCCCGGACTGCCGGCGCGCCTTCGTCGATCTCTCCCGCAACCGCTCACGTCGCTACTGCGACAGCCGGACCTGCGGCAACCGTCTGCATGTCGCCGCGTACCGGGCGCGCCGCAAGGAGGCCGCCGGGTGATCGCCGGGGCGGGAGCGTCGATGCCGACGCCGGTCCCGGCGGGTGGCGCCGGGACGGGCGGGTACGGCTCACAGCCACAGCAGGTCGTGCAGCGCGGCCATGAGGAGTAGACACCCGATCACCGCAAGGAAGATCATCAGCGGTGGCTGGGAAAGGGCGAAGAGGCACCCGCGCGGCTCGTCCTCCGGCAGCGCGGCCTCGCTCTGTTTCGTGTCCAGCATCTCGCGGCGATGATGACCCAGCGGACACCCTCTACGCGATCAACACGCCCGGAATGGGCGGTAGTTCGCCGAAATCCACGATGTCCGTTTCGCCTCCGCTCATCCCTTGAACGGTTCTGTGCGCGCCGCGGACGCACTGTGTCGTTTCAATGCCTCATGTGACTGTCATATGCGCAAGGCCACGCGTTGCCTCCCCCCGCCGGGAATCCGTCGCCGCGGAGGGTCATATTCCGTGCTTCTTGAGGATGGCCTCGATGTCGCTGAAGTCGTCGCCGGAGCCCGCCGTGCGGGGCGCCGCGGTGGGCCGGGCGGCCTGACGGGTGCCGGGACCGAGTGACGGCGCGGACGCGGTGGGGGCGACCGCACCCTGCTGTCCGGCCCGGGCCGCCGCCTTCCGCTCGGCACGGGTGCCGCCGCGTCTGCGCTCCACGGCACGGGTGGTGGCGAACAGCGCCCACGCCACGCCGAGCACTCCGAAGCCCGCCCAGGCGGTGGGGCTGAACGCGGTGTCGGCCAGCCAGCCGACCACCCCCGTCATCACCAGACCCACGGGCACCAGCGAGTAGGCGGCGATCCGGGCCGCCGCCAGGTACCGCTTGCGATAGGCGGTGACCACGGCGATGCCCAGGCCCGCCACGGACACGGCGGAACAGACTGTCTCGGCGATCATCCGGTCCTCCTGGCGGCCTCGGTCGGTCGGGCGGGCGACAGGCACGCGCCGCGCTTCGCCCCCTCCATCGTGCACCGCCCGACCCGTGCGATCCATGCCCAGGTCCGACAATCAGGGGCATCTCGGGGTCCGGTCCGGGTTCTCTCCACCCCTGGTACGAGACACGGCAGCCGGGACCGCCGACGGGGCGCCGCGGCCCGGCCCACGGGACCGCCGCCCTCCGCGGGCGTCCGCCCGGCGTTCCGATTGGGTCCGGGCAGCCCGGCCTGGAAGACTGGAGTTCATGAACGACGCCTCCCCCGCCTCCGGCACCCCCGTCCTCGACGTCTGGTGCGAACTGCAGTGCCCCGACTGCCGCAGCGCGCTGGACGACCTCCGTGCCCTGCGGGCCCGGTACGGCGACCGGCTGGAGCTGCGGCTGCGGCACTTCCCGCTGGAGAAGCACAAGCACGCCTTCGCCGCCGCCCAGGCCGCCGAGGAAGCCGTGGAGCAGGGGAAGGGCTGGGAGTACGTCGAGGCGGTCCTCGGCCGGGTCGAGGAACTGGACCGCGCGGGCGAGCCGTTCCTGGTCGAGGTGGCCCGGGAACTGGGCCTGGACGCCGAGGAGTTCGACACGGCGCTGGTCGACGGGCGGCACATCCTGATCGTCGACGCCGACCAGGCCGAGGGCAAGGCCATAGGCGTGACCGGCACCCCGACCTACGTCATCGACGGGGAACGCCTCGACGGCGGCAAGAGCCAGGAGGGCCTGCGCGAGCGCGTGGCGGAGATCGTGGACCGGCTGCTGGCCGGACAGGGGTGAGACCCCTCAGATCAGGTCCTTGTAGAAGGAGTACGAGACGGTGACGTACCCCAGCGACTCGTAGAGTCGCTCGGCCGGGGTGTTGCCGGCGAACACGTTCAGGGCCAGGACCTTCCTACCGGCCGCGACCGCCTGGGCCTCGGCCAGCAGCATGAGCGTGCGGCCGTGCCCCTGACCGCGGTGGGCGGCCTCGGTCTCCACCCGGTACACCCAGGCGTCCTCCGCCCGCAGGGCCAGCCACAGGACGCCGACGCGCGTCCCATCGTGTTCCAGGACGCTGAGCCGCACGCCCTCCGTGGCCAGGCCCTGCGGCAGCAGCCGTGCGTGGTCGCGTCGCGACCTCTCCCAAGCCTCGGCCTCGGGCACGCCCCGCTCGTGCCACACGCGCGCGTACGCCGCCGAGGCGTGGGCGAGCCACTCCTCGTACTCGGCTCCGGTCAGCTCACGGCTTCGGCTGCCCGCGGGCAGTGCGGGCGGAGTGTCGCCGAGCCGCTTCGCCATGCCCCGGTTGCGCAGCACGTACCCGAGCGACCGCACGAGGTGCAGGGCCGGCTCCGCATCGGCGGGCACTTCCACCTCGATCTGGCGGCAGCCCCAGCCGCGCGCGACCTCCTCCGCCGCGAGCGCGGCCACCGTGCCCCGGCCCCGGCGGCGGTCGGGCTCCTCGATGCGCAGGTCGGTGACGCGGGCGCTGAGGACGCCGAAGCTCCGCGAGGAGCCGAGGTGGAGGGTGCCGACGGGCCGGCTGTTCACACACACCTGGAAGCGGCGCGACAGCACCCCGTCGGTGCTGCGCTGGAGCGGCTCGGTCGGCCGCAGGGTCGTGGTCATCAGGGTGTTCTACCCACTGGGGACGCCCACGTCAGCCGAATAAAATCCGGCCCCTACGGATCCAGGTCCTCCCCCGACCGCTCGTCGAAGATCCGCATCGCCTTGGCGGTCACCGGTCCGGGCGCGCCCGGAAGTTCGCGGTCGTCGACCCGGTGCACGGCCTGGACGTCGCGCAGGGTGGAGGTGAGGAAGATCTCGTCCGCCCGCGCCAGGACGTCCATGGGCAGGTCGGTCTCCCTGGCTCCCGTCCATTCGACGGTCAGGGCGCGGGTGATGCCCGCCAGACAGCCGGAGGCGACCGGCGGGGTGTGGATCTCGCCGTCCAGGACGACGAAGACGTTGGAGCCGGTGCCCTCGCAGAGCTGCCCGACCGTGTTGGCGAACAGCGCCTCGGTGGCGTCGTGTTGCTGGGCGCGGGCCAGCGCCACGACGTTCTCGGCGTACGAGGTGGTCTTCAGGCCGGTGAGCGCGCCGCGCTCGTTGCGGGTCCAGGGGACCGTGACGACGGCCGTGGAGTCCGGCCGGCGAGTGGTCTCGCCGAGAGCGACGATCAGGGTGGGTCCCTGGGCGCCGCGGTCGGAGCCGAGGGGGCCGTGGCCGCCGGTGTAGGTGATGCGCAGCCGGCCCAGCGGCATCGGGTCGGCCGCCAGGACCGCGGCGCAGGCCGCGCGGACCTCGTCGTGGTCGGGGTCGGGCAGGCCGAGGCCCCGGGCCGAACGGGTCAGCCGGTCGAGGTGGCGGGTGAGGGCGAAAGGCCTGCCGTCGGTCGCCCTGACCGTCTCGAAGACGCCGTCGCCCACGGTCAGCCCGTGGTCGAAGACGGAGACACGCGCGGTGTCGACGTCCTGCAGTCGGCCGTCCAGCCAGATGCTCACCCGAGACCTCCTTCGGTCATGTCGTACGTGCCCGACGCTATCGCGAGCAGCCGGGCGGCCTTCAGCTCGGTCTCCCGCCATTCGCCCTCGGGGTCGGAACCCCAGGTGATCCCGGCTCCGGTGCCGAACCGCAGCATGCCCTCGGCGCGGTCGATCCAGAAGGTGCGGATCCCCACGGCCAGCTCGCCGACGCCGCGGTCCGCGTCCACCCAGCCGATGCCACCGCAGTACGGGCCGCGCGGGGCGGTCTCCAGTTCCGCGATGATCCGCAGCGCGCTCGACTTCGGCGCGCCGGTGACCGAGCCCGGCGGGAAGGCCGCGGCGAGCAGCCCGGACCAACCGGTGTCCGCGCGCAGCTCGCCGCGGACCGTGGAGACGAGGTGGACCAGCCCGGGATGCTTCTCCACGGCGCACAGGTCGGGGACGGTCACGCTGCCGGTGGCGCAGACCCGCCCGATGTCGTTGCGGACCAGGTCCACGATCATCACGTTCTCGGCGTAGTCCTTCTCCAGGAGGTCTTCCTCGGTACGGCCGGTGCCCTTGATGGGCCCGCTCTCCACGGTCCGGTCCGTGCGACGCAGGAACAGCTCGGGCGAGGCGGTGGCGGTCTCGACGCCGTGCGCGGGCAGCCGAATCGTTCCGGCGTAGGGCGCCGGGTTGCCGCGGGCCAGCAGCGCGGTCAGCGCGTCCACGTCGGCACCGGGGTGGACCGGCGCGGACAGCACACGGCACAGGTTGGCCTGGTAGACCTCGCCGGCCGCGATGCGTGAGCGGATCCGCGCCACCGCCGCCGTGTACGCGTGGCGGTCGAGGGAGGACGACCAGTCACCGGCGGCCGGCCCCCGCCAGGCCCCCGGTACCGGCGCGGGCACCGGCTCCTCGCGCACGTCACGGAAGCGAGCGCAGGTCAGCCCGCCTTCGAAGTCCGCGCAGACGGCCCAGAAACCGGTCGAGTCGAGGGCTTCGGGATCGCTGGTGACGTCGACGAGACCGGTGGCGACCCGGCCGCCGAACCGGGCGAGAGGAGGGTGATGGAGCACGTCGTCGAGTCTATGGCGGGTGTCCCCGGGGTGACCCGGGCGTGTCGCCGAGGGGCCCCTGACCACGCGGTCCGTCGGGCGCAGCGCAGCACGCTGCGTAAACGCGTTTTTGTGCTGGCCCGGGAATCCGCTAGAGTTCAACACGTCGCCGGGACGCGAGAGCGGACCGAAACGACTGGCGGACGTAGCTCAGTTGGTAGAGCGCAACCTTGCCAAGGTTGAGGTCGCGAGTTCGAGCCTCGTCGTCCGCTCGAAGGAAAGAGGGGTCTTCCCGATCCCCTACACTCCTGGTGGAGTGGCCGAGAGGCGAGGCAACGGCCTGCAAAGCCGTCTACACGGGTTCAAATCCCGTCTCCACCTCCAAGGACGATTAGCTCAGCGGGAGAGCGCTTCCCTGACACGGAAGAGGTCACTGGTTCAATCCCAGTATCGTCCACTGGAACCCCACCGGGTTCGACCCGCGCGATTAGCTCAGCGGGAGAGCGCTTCCCTGACACGGAAGAGGTCACTGGTTCAATCCCAGTATCGCGCACGCACCGCCCGTGATCCTCGGATCCCGGTCCCGAGGACGATTAGCTCAGCGGGAGAGCGCTTCCCTGACACGGAAGAGGTCACTGGTTCAATCCCAGTATCGTCCACACCCACGGAGCCCCGGCCGCCCAGAGCGGCCGGGGTTTCTTCGTGGGCTCAGCTGGAGAAGAGCATGTGGGCCCAGCTCTTGTCGTGGTGGCCGCCGTGGTGGCCGTGGCCGCCGTAGTGACCATGGCCGTGCCCGCCGCCGTGCGGGGCGCCCCAGGCCGGGGCGGGCGGGGCCGCCGGGTACGGCTGCGGTGCGGGCGGGACCGGCTTCGCCCACTGGGTCTCCAGCTGGGTCAGCGCCTCCAGCTCGCCGTAGTCGAGGAAGATGCCCCGGCAGCCGCTGCACTGCTCGATCTGGACGCCGCTGCGGTTGTAGGTGTGCATCGGCGCATGACACTTCGGACACTGCATGGTCGGCTCAACTCCTCGCCGGTCAAGACTGCTTCACGTTCTTCCGGGACAGACTCCGTCCGACCCCGGGCGGTTGCAGCGTACTTCGGGAAATCGTGCGCCAACCGGACCGGGAGGAGAGCGTTTCCAGGGCCGCACAGGTGTCATTCCCGGACCATTCGGGCACACGCGTCGATCAGGGACTGCTCGACCTCGTCCAGCGGACGGTCCGCCGCGACGGCCTTCGCGAGGTACCGGGCGCCGGTCTGGACGGTCAGGGCACGGGCCGGGACGTCCAGGGCGGCCCAGGGGTCGCCGCCCTCCGGCACGGCCGGCCCGCCGGCCGCGCGATAGGCGGCGAGGAAGCGGGTCCACACGTCGGGCGGGAGGAGGCCGCAGGCGAACCAGGACGCGGGGCGGGCGAGGTCCCAGGCCGGCACCCCGACGCCGAGGTCGTCGACGTCGATGAGCCGCCACGGGCCGTCCGGCGCCGGATGCCGGACCAGCTGGCCGAGGTGCAGGTCACCGTGGCAGAGGGTGCGGGGGTGGTGGCCGGGCGCGGGTGCCTCGGCGCGGGCCCACGCCGGCAGGGCGGCCCAGGCGCGCAGGAGGGGCGGGGCGGCGGGGTGCGGGGGCGAGGCCGCCAGCGTGGCGCGCAGGCGGGTCATCGCGAGAGCGACCTTCGAGGGGCCGCGCATCGGGGGTGTGGCCGGGGTGGGCGGGGTGCGGTGGAGCCGGGCGAGGAGGGCGGCGGCGCCCTCCCAGGGGGCAGTGTCCGGGGCCTCGGGGTCCACGGGGGCGCCGTACGGCCAGAGGGTCACCGGGCGGCCCTCGACGCGGGCGGCGGCCGGGGCGAGGGGCGGGAGGAAGACGTCGGGCAGGCGGGCGGCGGTGGCCAGGCGGAGGGCGAGGGCGTTGGGGTCGGTGCCGGGGGCGTGCACCTTGGCGACGGTGTCCGCGTGGCGCAGGACCGTGGCGTCGGGACGGTGGGCGACGGTGGTGGTCGCGCAGGCGCAGGGGGCGGCGTCGGGGTGGGCGGCGGCTCTGATCTCGGCGGTCAGCTGGGCCAGTACGTCTGTGGTCACGGATCCCCCGGGAGGTGCGGCTGCGCTGCGGTGAGGGTACGGGGCTTCGCCGACCCCCGGGGCCCAGCAGGCCGGGCGGAGACCGGCGTCGTGGGCTTCGCCGACCCCCGGGGCCCAGCAGGCCGGGGCGGAGACCGGCGTACGGGGCTTCGCCGACCCCCGGGGCCCAGCAGGCCGGGGCGGAGACCGGCGTACGGGGCTTCGCCGACCCCCGGGGCCCAGCAGGCCGGGTGGAGGCCGGGGTCACCGGGATGTGGCCCGCCCGCGCTTGCGGGGTGCCGCCGCGGCCGCCCGCGCCGCCCCAGCGGCACGCGTGCCCGCGGCCAAAAGCAATGCCGGCGCAGCTCCCCAGCTGCGCCGGCATTTGTGCCGTCCGTCGCACCCCCGTCCCCACGGGGTTTCATGGGTGGATGTCCCCGCCCGGACCGCTCTTCCGGGCCTGGGGTCGCCGCTCAGCGCCCCAGCATCACTCCCACGGACGACGCCTGTGTGGCCACCGTCTCCCAGCCGTCGAAGACGAGCAGGAGCAGGGCCGCCAGGGGAAGGGCCATCAGCGTCGCCACCAGCGGGTGGCGGCGGCCCTGTCGGCGGGGACGGGTGGTGTGTGTCCGCTGTGCCGTAAGAGCCATGGTCCCTCTCCTGACCGTTCAGTTGTCGTTGGCAGCGGCGGGTGTCTGACCTCGGGGGACGAGTGCTGCACCCGCCGCTTGACCTCAAATCTAGGCGCGCGGCTCCCGGCGGGCGTCATGCCCTCGTACCGAATCGCGGGCCTCCGAGAGGATGAGCCGTGACCTGCTGAGTACTCCTCTGGGTGGAGACGACGTCCTGCGTCTCCACCTACGTCTCCGGGTCTTCCCTGAGGGGGTGCCCGGTCCTTCCCGGTTTTTCCGAGCTGTCCTCGCGGGGCACCGGCTGCTCGACGAGGGCCAGGACCCGGTTGGCCATGAAGCGGGCGGTCCGGACGACGCTCCCGTTTCTCGTGACTTCGCTCACTTCGACCACCCCCCGTCGTACCGCCGTCTCCACCCGGCGGCCCGCTCTGCTCGCCACCACCTCGTAGGTGCGTGTCGTGTCGCCGGCGTCGACGACTATCTCCACCCGGTCACCCTTCACAGCTTCAATCCCCCTTCTGTGACGGCTTGTTGGAGCAGCCGGGTGCTCAAAGGCGCCGATAGGGGCGCCTTCCTGACCACTCCTCAAGTCTCGCACCCGGCACTGACAATCCATCGGACCGAGAGGGCGCGGCCTCTGCGCACGGGCGGCCCGGTAAACGTAAGCTGTGCCACGTCAGACGGACCGGGCAGCGGGGATGAACATGGCGATGATGCGCCTGAGGCGCGAGGACCCGCGCGTCGTCGGCTCGTTCAGGCTTCACAGAAGGCTCGGCGCCGGCGGGATGGGCGTGGTCTACCTGGGCTCCGACAAGAAGGGGCAGCGGGTCGCGCTGAAGGTGATCCGGCCGGATCTGGCCGAGGACCAGGAGTTCCGGTCGCGCTTCGCCCGTGAGGTCTCGGCGGCCCGGCGGATCAGGGGCGGTTGCACGGCACGGCTGGTCGCGGCGGACCTGGAGGCCGAGCGGCCGTGGTTCGCCACCCAGTACGTACCCGGGCCCTCGCTGCACGACAAGGTCGCCGACGAGGGCCCGCTGCACGCGGCGGAGGCCGCGGCGGTCGGGGCGGCCCTGTCCGAGGGCCTGGTCGCGGTGCACGAGGCCGGGGTCGTCCACCGGGACCTGAAGCCGTCCAACATCCTGCTGTCCCCGAAGGGGCCGCGGATCATCGACTTCGGCATCGCCTGGGCCACCGGGGCGTCGACGCTCACCCACGTCGGTACGGCGGTGGGCTCCCCCGGTTTCCTCGCGCCCGAGCAGGTGCGCGGGGCGGCCGTCACCCCGGCCACGGACGTGTTCTCGCTCGGCGCGACCCTCGCGTACGCCTCGACCGGTGACTCGCCGTTCGGGCACGGCAGTTCCGAGGTGATGCTCTACCGGGTCGTGCACGAGGAGCCGGCGCTGCACGGTGTGCCGGACGCGCTGGCCCCCCTGGTGCGGGCCTGTCTGGCGAAGGATCCGGAGGACCGGCCGAGCACGCTCCAGCTGTCGCTCCGGCTGAAGGAGATCGCCGCGCGCGAGGCGCACGGGATGGCCGACGTACGGCCGCCGTCACCACGGGCCGCGGAGGCCGACCGGCCCACCGGGCGGCTCGCCGAGACCTACCCGGAACCGCAGCGGGCCCAGCGGCGGCCGCAGTCCGCACCGGGCGCGCCCGTACGCGGCAACGCGCCCTCGCGCGGCGGCAGCGGTCCGCGGTCCGGCGGCGGGGTGCCGTCACGGCCGAACGGCGCCCGCCCCACCCCCGCCCCCCGCGGCAACGGCACCCGCCCCGGAACCGGCGGCCGGCCCGCGCCGCGCAGCGGTACCGGACGCCCCACGCCGCGTCCGACGGGCACCGGACGGCGGCCGGCCAATCCTCGGCTGCTGCGTCAGCGGCTGTTCGTGTTCGTCGTGGTCACCCTGCTGGTGGCCCTGGGCATCGCGCTCGCCCAGGGCTGTTCGGGCCCGGCGCACGGGATGGGCGTGCCCGGCGGCGGGGTTCCGGCGAAGACGCTGCCGCTTCGGGAGTAGCCCCCGCGGGTCACGCCTGGGGGCGGCCGGTGGTCACCGCGTAGAAGGCGACCGCGGCCGCCGCGCCGACGTTCAGGGAGTCGACGCCGTGGGACATCGGGATGCGCACCCATTCGTCGGCGGCGACCAGCGCCTGGGTGGAGAGGCCGTCACCCTCCGCACCGAGCATCAGCGCGACCCTGTCCATCCGGTGCGGGGCGGCCTCGTCGAGGCTGCGCGCCTTCTCGTCCGGGGTGAGGGCGAGCAGCGTGAACCCGGCCTCGCGGACCGAGTCGAGCCCCTTGGGCCAGGTGTCGAGACGGGCGTACGGCACCGAGAAGACCGCGCCCATCGACACCTTCACGCTGCGCCGGTAGAGAGGGTCGGCGCAGTCGGGGGACAGCAGCACCGCGTCCATGCCGAGAGCCGCCGCCGAGCGGAAGATCGCGCCGATGTTGGTGTGGTCGTTGACCGACTCCATGACGACGACCCGGCGGGTGGTGCGCAGCAGTTCGGTCGCCGTGGGCAGCGGCTTGCGCTGCATGGAGGCGAGGGCGCCGCGGTGCACGTGGTAGCCGGTGACCTTCTCGGCGAGTTCCGGGCTGACCGCGTAGACGGGGGCCGGCAGCTCGTCGATGACGTCGCGCATGACGTCGACCCACTTGGCGGACAGCAGCATCGAACGCATCTCGTAGCCCGCGTCCTTCGCCCTTCGGATGACCTTCTCGCCCTCGGCGATGAACAGGCCCTCGGCCGGTTCGCGCTTGCGGCGCAACTCGACGTCGGTCAGGCCCGTGTAGTCGCGGAGGCGCGGGTCGTCGGGATCCTCAACGGTGATGAGATCGGCCACAGGGTGATACTGCCTTGTCCTGGGTGGGGTGCCAATGGTCTGGGACGGGTTGTGTTACCCGGGGTTACGCCAGGGCCTGCTCAGGCCGACGCGGGCGGCCCGACGTTCACGACCTCGCCGATGACGATGACCGCCGGCGGCTTCACCTCGTGCGTGCGGACCACGTCCGCCACGGTGGCCAGGGTCGCGTCCACCCGGCGTTGGGCGGCCGTCGTGCCCTCCTGGACGAGGGCGACGGGGGTCGCCGGGGACCTGCCGTGGGCGACGAGCGTCTCGGCGATCTTCCCGATCTTGTCGACGCCCATGAGGACGACGAGCGTGCCGGTGAGCTTCGCGAGCGCCGGCCAGTCGGCCAGCGAACGCTCGTCGTCGGGCGCGACATGGCCGCTGACCACGGTGAACTCGTGGGCGACGCCCCGGTGGGTGACCGGGATGCCGGCCGCGCCCGGTACGGAGATCGAGCTGGAGATGCCGGGGACGACCGTGCAGGGGACACCGGCCTCGGCGAGCGCCTGGACCTCCTCCATGCCCCGGCCGAAGACGTAGGGGTCGCCGCCCTTCAGCCGTACGACCGACTTGCCCTGCTTGGCGTGCTCGATGAGGGCGTTGTTGATGGCCTCCTGGGCCATGTACCTGCCGTACGGGATCTTCGCCGCGTCGATCACCTCGACGTGCGGGGGGAGTTCGGCGAGCAGGTCGCGGGGACCGAGGCGGTCGGCGATCACCACGTCGGCCTCGGCCAGCAGGCGGCGGCCGCGCACCGTGATCAGGTCGGGGTCGCCGGGGCCGCCGCCGACGAGGGCGACGCCGGGGGTGCGGGTGCGGTGGTGCGGCGCGACGAGGGTGCCGTCGCGCAGGCCCTCGACGACCGCGTCCCGGATGGCGGCGGTGTGCCGGGGGTCACGGCCGCGCGCGTCGGTGGTGAGGACGGCGACCGTGACACCCTCGCTGTGGCCGGTGGCCGGGGTCCAGGCGGTGGCCTGGTCGGCGTCGTCGGAACGCACGCACCACACGCGGTGGCGCTCCGCTTCGGCGGAGGCGGCGGCGTTGGCGGCGGGGTCGCTGGTGGCGATCAGGGCGTACCAGGCGTCCGCGAGGTCGCCGTCCTGGTAGGGGCGCCTGGCCCAGGAGATCTCTCCGGTGTCCGCCATCGCCTCGACCGAGGGGGTCGCCTCCGGGGACACGAGGGTGATCTCGGCGCCCGCCGCGATGAGGGCGGGGAGGCGGCGCTGGGCGACCTGGCCGCCGCCGAGGACGACCACCTTGCGGCCGGTGAGGCGGAGGCCTACGGGGTAGGCGGGGTGTTCGGCCATGAGGTGGCGGCTCCTCCTAGGCGTTGCTGTAGCCCTGACGTGCAGATTTTACGGGGCGGGGGTGGGGGCGGCGCAGGGTGTCCAGTGGCTGGGCGTCGTCGCCGGTGCATGGCTGCGGGTGGCCGGGCCCGCCCGTGCCGCAGGGCGGCGCGAGCGGGCACGACGACCGGCCGGCCGAAGGGCGCGCTCGGCCGCGGTCCCCCGGTGTCTCCGCTATTTCTCCGTCACGCCCGCCGAGTCGAACGTGGCCACCTCGTGCATCGCCCGTGCCGTGCTCTGGACCAGGGGAAGCGCCAGCAGGGCGCCGGTGCCCTCGCCCAGGCGCAGGTCCAGGTCGACCAGGGGGCGCAGGCCCAGCTTGTTGAGGGCTGCCACGTGACCCGGTTCCGCGCTGCGGTGACCCGCGATGCAGGCGGCCAGGACCTCGGGGGCGATGGCGCGGGCCACCAGGGCGGCCGCGCCCGCGCTCACGCCGTCCAGGATGACGGGCGTGCGCAGGGACGCGCCGCCGAGCAACAGGCCGACCATCGCCGCGTGTTCGAAGCCGCCGACCGCCGCGAGGACGCCGATCGGGTCGGCCGGGTCCGGCTGGTGGAGTTCCAGGGCACGCCGGACGACCTCGGTCTTGCGGGCGAGCGTCTCGTCGTTGATGCCGGTGCCCCGGCCGGTGACCTCGGCGGGGTCGGCACCGGTGAAGACCGAGATCAGGGCGGCGGACGCGGTGGTGTTCGCGATGCCCATCTCGCCGGTGAGAAGTGCCTTGTTGCCGGCCGCCACCAGGTCGCGGGCGGTCTCGATGCCGACCTCGATGGCCTGCTTGGCCTCCTCGCGGGTCATCGCGGGACCGGTCGTCATGTCGGAGGTGCCCGCGCGCACCTTGCGGGGCAGCAGACCGGGGGTGGCCGGCAGCTCGGAGGCCACGCCGACGTCCACCACGCAGACCTCGGCGCCCACCTGGCCGGCGAACGCGTTGCAGACCGCTCCGCCGCCGAGGAAGTTGGCCACCATCTGGGCGGTGACCTCCTGCGGCCAGGGCGTGACGCCCTGGGCGTGCACCCCGTGGTCGCCGGCGAAGATGGCGACGGCCGCGGGCTCCGGGATCGGCGGCGGGCACTGCCGGGACAGACCGGACAGCTGGGCGGAGATGATCTCCAGCATGCCGAGCGCGCCGGCCGGCTTGGTCATCCGCTTCTGCCGCTCCCAGGCCTCGCCGAGCGCCTTGGCGTCCAGCGGGCGGACACTGGCGACGGTCTCGGCGAGCAGGTCGTGCGGGTCCTCGCCGGGCAGCGCGCGGCGGCCGTACGTCTCCTCGTGGACGACCCACGACAGCGGGCGGCGCTTGGACCAGCCGGCCTGCATCAGCTCGGGCTCTTCCGGGAACTCGTCGACGTAGCCCACGCACAGGTAGGCGATGACCTCGAGGTGCTCGGGCAGCCCCAGCGCGCGGACCATCTCACGCTCGTCGAAGAAGCTGACCCAGCCGACGCCCAGGCCCTCGGCACGGGCGGCGAGCCAGAGGTTCTCGACGGCGAGCGCGGCGGAGTAGGGCGCCATCTGCGGCTGGGTGTGCCGGCCGAGGGTGTGGCGGCCGCCGCGGGTGGGGTCGGCGGTGACGACGATGTTCACCGGGGTGTCGAGGATGGCCTCGATCTTCAGTTCCTTGAACTGCTTCGCACGGCCCTTGGGGAGGGACTTGGCGTACGCGTCGCGCTGGCGCATCGCCAGTTCGTGCATGGTGCGGCGGGTGTCGGCCGAGCGGATGACCACGAAGTCCCAGGGCTGGGAGTGACCCACCGAGGGCGCCGTGTGGGCGGCCTCCAGGACGCGCAGCAGCACCTCGTGCGGGATGGGGTCACTGCGGAAGCCGTTGCGGATGTCCCGGCGTTCACGCATGACCTTCAGGACGGCCTCGCGCTCGGCGTCGTCGTAGGCGGGCGCGGCCGGACCGGTGGACTGTCGTGCTTCTGCCACGGGGGCCGTGCTCTCTTCCTGATCGGCGGCCCTGGTCTCCAGGTCCTCCGCCTGCTGTACGACATCGGGGTGGGGCTCCGTCACGGCGCCGGGCTCGGCCTCGCGGGGTGCGGGGACGGTCGGGGCCGGTTCGGGGGCCGGCTCGCCCTGGTCCTGGGTGGGGAGGACCAGCGGGTGCGGCGGGGTCGGGGCGAGGTGCGGGGTGGTCGGCACCTGGCCGTCGACGGCGACGAACTCCCCGAGGGGCTCCTGGGCGTCCGGGGATGCCGGGGGGGCGGTTCCCTGCGCCTGGGGGGACGCGGGAGCTTCGGCGACGGCGACGGTCTCTGGCGTGACGGCCTCGGCCTGCGGTACGGAGGGCGCCGCGGCGGCCTCGTCCACCGGGGCGCCGGGCGCGGGCTCCTCGGCCTCCGGGGCGGGTGCCGGGTGCGCCTCGGGGGCCTCGTCGACGGGGGCGGCACCTTCCGCGGGCTGCGGCGCCCGGGCCGGTGCGGCCGGGTCGACGACCTGCGGCTGCGCCGGCTCGGCCGCCTCGGCTTCCGGAGCCGGAACGGCCTCGGGCACCCCGGCCTCCGACGCGGGAGCGGGCTCCGGTTCGGGTACGACGGCTTCCGCCGCCCCGACGGGCTCGGCAGCGGCGGGCTCGGCGACGGCCTGTCCGACAGCCTGCCCGGCCACGGCGGGCTCGGCGACGGCCTGACCGACAGCCTGCCCGGCCACGGCGGGCTCAGCGACGGTCTGCTCAGGCATCACCTGCTGGGGTACGACCCCCTCGGCCACGGCCTGCTCCGGTACGAGCCCCTCGGGGTCGGACTGGTGGGCCGCGACCGGCTCAACGGCCCGCGCCTCCGGCACGACCGGACCGCCGGCCGACGGCACCGGCTGCCCCTGCTCGGCGACCACGGCGTCAGCCGCCACCTCGGGATGCACCGCGTCCGGACCCACCGACTCCGGACCCACCGACTCCGGACCCACCGACTCCGGACCCACTGCCTCCGGACCCACCGACTCCGGAACAACCTCCTCCGACGACGCCACCTGCGGAGCGACATCCTCCGCAACGGCCTCCTCGGCAGCCGTGCCCTCCGGAGCCTGCGCCGGAACCGCGGCCTCCGCGAGCCGGTCCCCGGCGTCGGCGGTCTCCGCCGCCACGACGGGCTCGCCCGGAGCGCTACCGGCCTCGGGCGCCTGCGGGGCCTCGGGCGCCGCACCCTGAACGGGCGGCACGTGCGGCTGCTGCGGCGGCTGCGGTGCCTCCGGAGCGGGCCCGGGCGCCGGCCGGGCTCCCGGCACCGCGCCCTGAGCAGCTTCCGGAGCCTGCGCGACCTGCGCGGCCACCGGCTCCGCCGCCGCGACGGGGACCCCCCCGCCGACCGGCTGGGCCATGCCCTGCGGACCGTACGCGGGCACGGACTGCGCACCTGCGACCGCCGGCACCTGCTGCTCCGTGGCCGCGCTCGCGGCCACGGCCCCCGTGGTGACCGGGGCGGCGCCGGACGGCGCAGGAGTCGGCACCACTGCCTGCTGGACGGCGGGCTGTTCGGTCGCCGGCTGGGCCGATACGGGTTCCGGCAGGGGTTCCGGGAGGGGAACAACCGTTTCGGCGGCCGGGGCCTGCGCGGCGACCTGTGCCACCGGAGCGGCCTGCGGGACGGCTTGGGGGACGGCGCCCGGCGCGCCCCAGGGCGCGGCGGGCTGAGGTGCGGCCTCGCGCAGCGGCTGGGCGTCGAGGTACTCCGGAGCGCCCGACGGCGGCCCTGACTGCCGTACCGGCGCACCCGCGGGGCCGCGGTCGGCGAGGGAGCGGACCGGGCTGGCGGAGGCGTCGGGGATCGGCGGACCGAGGTGCAGCGGGCGGCGCGGGGCCGGAGTGGCCGCGGGGTCGTGCGGCACCGACAGGATCGGGGACGCCGGTACCGAGCTGGGCAGCCGGACGGCGGTCAGGTCCACCGACCCGCTGTCCCGGCCGCCCGTCTCGTGCGGGCCGGGTTCGTGGACGGCCTCGACGACCGGCTCCGGGGTCGGCGGCGGAACCTCGTTCCCCCAGGCCCCCTGGGCGCCGGGCAGCAGCAGCTCTTCGTCCTCGGCGGGCGACTCGGAGAGGTAGGTGTACGCGCCGTGCGCGGGAACGCCCGGCTGTTCCACCATGCCTGCGCTCTCCGGCAGTCCCTCGCCCGGGACCTGGCCGGTGTCCGTCATGCGTACCCCTCGCCCATCGGTTAGTGCCTTCTACGACCAGCTCGCCCGGGGCGGCGCACCGACCGCCCCACTGTCAAGAACGAGCGTGCGTGCCCAGCGGCACGAACGACCCGCCGGAAAAGGCGACAAAGCCATTCAGTGGCATTGTCCCGGCCGTTCGACCGTCGCGACAGCATGATCCGTGACAGCCCGCTGTGGACTGCGCCACGTTGCGCGTCCCCCGGTTCTGCCGTACCACACCCGCCCCAAAAGGAGCGCGTTTTCCGGATATTGACGAACGAATTTCCGGGCCACCGGTGCGGTGCAGCGATCGGCCAGCCTACCGCGCGCAGTATGACAACAGGATCACGGGGCGCGTTCGGGCAGTACGCCGCTGAGCAGGAACGCGACGTTCCGTTCGGTCTCCGTCCAGTCCCTGGTGTCCAGTTCGACGGACTGCAGGAGGGCGCATTCGACCTGGTATCCGTGCTCGGTCAGGTCGCGGCCGATGAGTTCGGCCGCGTCGCGGGTGGCGGCGTGGGTGACGATGCGCTGCGGGCGGCGGTCGGCGACCGCGCCGACCACGGCGACTCCCCCGCCGCCGACCCGGACGACGTCCGGTTCGGGCAGGTTCTCCAGTACGTGGGGCGCGGCGCCGTGCACGATCTGGAGCTGGACGCCGAACGTCCGGGCGGCCGTCTCGCTGCGCACACAGGCCGCGAGGTCCCGGTCGACGGCGATGACGGCGGCTCCGGCGCGCGCGGCCTCGGTGGCGAACGCGCCGCTGCCGCAGCCGATGTCCCAGACGAGGTCGCCGATCCTGGGCCCGAGGCGGGCCAGTTGGGCGGCCCTGAGCAGATCCGTCTCCCCTTCGCCGAGCGGGGCTCCGTCGCCGTACCGCGCGTCGGGCTGCACCCAGCCCCGCGGGCCGGCGGCCGGGTCCCGGCCGGCGATCCAGCCGCCGCCCTCGGGTACGGGCACCGGTTGGGTCGTACCACCGATGACGATGACGACGTTGGGGTCGCGCCAGGCGTGGTCGGCGGCCTTGTCGGAGGTGACGACGTGGACCTGCTCGCGTTCGGTGCCGAGTTCCTCGCAGATGACGAAGGTGCGGTGGACGCCCTCCAGGAGGAGGCCGAGTTCGGCGGGGCCGGCGCCGGGCGAGGTGAGGACGGCGACCTTGGTGTGGGCGCGGCACACGTTCACCGCGCGTCGCAGGGTGCGCCGGTGTGCGACGACCACCTCGGCGTCGTCCCAGGGCATGCCGGCGCGCGCGAAGGCTGCGGCCACCGAGGAGACGGCCGGGACGACCTCGACCTCGAGGCCGAACTCGGGGGCGCGCAGGGTCCGTACGACGCCGAAGAAGCCGGGGTCGCCGTCGGCGAGGACCACGGCGGTGCCGCGGTGGCCGGTGATCCGGCGGGCGGCGAGGGCGACGCTGCCGAGGCGGATGCGCTCCGCGGCCTGCGGCACCTCGGGGAGGTCCAGATGGTGGGCCGCGCCCGCGACGAGCGTGGCGGCGCCGAGCGCTCCGCGTGCCGCGGCGGTCAGTGGCGAGCCGTCCCAGCCGATCACCGTGACCCGGTCGGCCATCGTCGTCAGTCTCCAGAATGTCGCAGGTCTGTCAGGGTCCGGTGCCCGTGGGCGGGCTCCGTGAGAGTACCTGGTGGAGGTGGAGCGCGTGCGACGGGGCGAGAGCGCCCGCGTCAGTTCCAGGAAGTGAAGCCTTCGCTTCCGGCGAGTTCCTCGCCGGCGCCCTCCAGGTCCTCCGGGAGGAGGCTCCACACGATGAAGTCGGTGCGCATGTCCGCCCAGGTGCCGTCCTCGGTGCGGACGTGGGCTATGCAGGCGTTGCGCAGTACGCCCTCACTGATACAGCCGATCTTCTGGGCCACCTGCTGGGAGGCGGTGTTGTCGGCGGCCGTGCGCAACTCGATGCGCTCGAACTTCTGGTCGCCGAAGAGCCACTGGGCGGTGGCGAGCGCGGCCTCGGAGGCGTAGCCCTCGCCGCGGGCCCAGGGGGCGATGACGTACGACAACTCGGTGGCCCGGATGTGCCAGTCGGTCTTGGTCAGCTGGATGACGCCGACCAGGCGCTGGGTCAGGAACTCGGTGACCGCGAGGTCCAGGCCCCGGCCCGAGGTGCGCTCCGCGGGGGCGTACGCGGTGATCCAGTGCCGGGCGCCGGCCTCGGTGAACGGCTGGGGGACGTCGGTCCAGGCGGCCACCTGCTCGTCGTTCATCATCTCCGCCAGGGCGGGCACATCGTCCTCGTCGAGGGGACGCAGCACCAACCGCTCCGTGCTGATGGAGATGTTGGGGAAGGTGCTCGTCATGCGCCGCTCCGTAACCTTCGGAAATACTTCCGGGCCCAGACCTTCGGGGCCCGCGAACTGCCCAGCATGCAGCATGAAACCACCGAACCGCACGACGGGGCCCACCCCTGGTGAGCGAGTGGACCCCGTGCGTGGCGATACGCCGTATACGTGCCGCCGAGGACGACCGGGAGAACGATCAGAAGGACGGGACGACCGAACCCTGGTACTTGTCCTCGATGAACTTCTTGACCTCGGGCGAGGTGAGGAGCTTGGCGAGCTTCTTGACGCGCGGGTCCTTCTCGTTGCCCTTCTTCACCGCCAGGAAGTTGCCGTACGGGCTGTTCTTCGCGGACTCCAGGACGAGGGCGTCCTTGGCGGGCTTGATCCCGGCCGAGATGGCGTAGTTGCCGTTGATCACCGCGGCGTCCACGTCGTCCAGGGAGCGTGCGGTCTGGGCCGCCTCGACCTCCTTGAACTTGAGGTTCTTCGGGTTCTTGGCGATGTCCTGCGGGGTCGCCTCGTTGCCGACGCCGTCCTTGAGGGTGATGAGGTCGTTGGCGGCGAGCAGCTTGAGGGCACGCGCCTCGTTCACGGCGTCGTTGGGGACGGCGATCGTCGCACCGCTCTTCAGCGCGTCGGCGCTCTTGACCTTGTGGGAGTAGAGGCCGAGCGGCTCCAGGTGCACCGTGACGACGGGCACGATGTGGGTGCCGCGCTTCGCGTTGAAGTCGTCGAGGTACGGCTGGTTCTGGAAGTAGTTGGCGTCCACCGAGCCGTCCTCGGTCGCCGTGTTCGGCGTGATGTAGTCGGTGAACTCCTTGACCTGGAGGTCGAGTCCGGCCTTCTTCGCGAGGTGGTCCTTGACGTAGTCCAGGATCTCGGCGTGCGGGGTCGGGCTCGCGGCGACGACCAGCGGTCCGCTGTAGTCGGAGGAGGCGGAGTCCTTGTCCGAGCCGCAGGCGGTGAGGCCGAAGGTGAGGGCTCCGGCGGCGAGGACGGCGGTGGTGAGCTTGGCGGTGTTACGCACGAAAAGTGCCTTTCCTTAAGGGTGGAGCGACCCCGCGGAGGGTGGTGCGGGGAAAACAGGGGGTGGGCTCAGGCGGTCTTGCCTGCGGCGGCCGACGCCTTCAGCAGGCGCAGCCTCGGGGCCGGGCCGGACTGGCCGCCGCGGCGGTGCAGCGAGCGGGCCGCGTAGTCGCCGGCGAACTGGATGACCGAGATGACGACGGCGAGGATCGCGACGGTGATCCACATCAGCTCGGTCTCGAAGCGCTGGTAGCCGTAGCGGATGGCGATGTCGCCGAGACCGCCGGCGCCGACCGTGCCGGCCATGGCGGAGTAGCCGATGAGGGCGACGATCGTGGTCGTGGTGGAGGAGATGAGCGAGGGCAGCGACTCCGGTACGAGGACCTTGCGTACGACGGTCCAGGTGTTGCCGCCCATCGACTGCACGGCCTCCACGAGTCCGCCGTCCACTTCGCGGACAGCCGTCTCGACCAGGCGCGCGAAGAACGGGATGGCCCCGATGGCGAGGGGCACGATGGCGGCCTCGCGGCCGATGGTGGTGCCGGTGATCCAGCGGGTGAAGGTCATCAGGGCGACCATCAGGATGATGAACGGCATCGAGCGGGCGATGTTCACGATCTGCCCGATGACCTTGTTGGCCAGCACGTTCTGGAGCAGGCCGCCCCGATCGGTGAGGACGAGCAGGACGCCCAGCGGGAGGCCGGCGACGACGGCGATCAGCGTGGACCAGCCGACCATGTAGAGGGTGTCCCAACACGCCTGGGACAGCAGCGGCTGCATCTCGGACCAGGTCACTTGGCACCTTCCTTCACCAGCGCGGGCTCGTGGCCCAGGACGTCGATCCCCAGGCCCTGCTCGCGCAGGAAGCCGATGGGCACCACGTTGTCCTCGTAGCGGCCGGGCAGTTCGATGCGCATCCGGCCGATCTGGAGGCCGCCGACGGTGTCGATGGCCGCGCCGAGGATCGATATGTCGATGTTGTAGGTGCGGGAGAGCTGGGAGATGACCGGCTGGGTGGCCGCTTCGCCGTGGAAGGTGACGTCGAGGACGGTGCGGTCGTCGCCGGATGCCTCGCCGCCGAGCGGGAAGAGCGCGCCGGCCAGCTCGGAGCCGGGGGTGCCGAGCAGTTCGCTGACGGTTCCGGACTCGACGATGCGCCCCTTCTCCATGAGGGCGGCGGAGTCGCAGATCGTCTTCACGACGTCCATCTCGTGCGTGATGAGCAGGACGGTCAGGCCCAGCTGCCGGTTCAGGTCGCGCAGCAGCTGGAGGATGGAGCGGGTGGTCTCCGGGTCGAGGGCGCTGGTGGCCTCGTCGGAGAGCAGCACCTTGGGGTCGCCGGCCAGTGCGCGGGCGATGCCGACGCGCTGCTTCTGGCCGCCGGAGAGCTGGGCCGGGTAGGACTTCGCCTTGTCGGCGAGCCCGACGAGGTCGAGCAGTTCCAGCGCCTTGCGGGAACGTTCCTTCCCCGACCTGCCCAGGATCTCCAGCGGCAGTTCGACGTTGTCCTGGACGGTCCGCGAGGACAGCAGGTTGAAGTGCTGGAAGACCATGCCGATACGGCTGCGCGCCTGCCGCAGCTCCCTGCCCGCCCGGGGACCGCGCCCGGCGAGGGCGGTGAGGTCCTGGCCGGCGACGGTGACCGTCCCGGCGGTGGGGCGCTCCAGGAGGTTGACGCAGCGGATGAGCGAGGACTTGCCGGCGCCGGACTGGCCGATGACGCCGTACACCTCGCCCTCGCGGACGTGCAGATCGACGCCGTCGAGGGCGGTGACCTCGCGGCCGCGCGAGCGATAGACCTTGGTCAGGCCCGTTGTGGTGATCACGTGGGTTTCCGTCACTGTCGAGTGCGCGGGCGCGGGTGATGTGCCCGGGCGCACGGATGCGTTCGTGCGGGGACGCGGCACGGTTCTCGCTGAGGCGCTGAACCGGGGAGAACATGTGCGCGGGGGCGGCTTGGGTCACATACGCGCGTCGGGGCGTCGTACGGACATGCCACCTGTCTCGCTTAGGGGCGCGAGCTCTGGGGTGGTGCGGGGGCCCTCTAGAAGGCGCACATTCGACACATACAACGAGCACCGGGCGTCATGGTCGCCTCGGTCACCGGGGTGCGGTCGCTCGTCGTGGTCATGCGATCAGTAAACCAGACCTACGGTCCTGACAGGCCGCCGCTGTCCACATCCTGGACAGCGGCGGACACCCGTCACATGCGTGCGGCGATCTCCACGCCCCGGTCGGTGACCAGCGCCGACAAGGCCGAGAGGTCCTTCACCACGAGGTCCGCGACCAGCTCGTGCGGCTGGTGGGTTGTGGTCAACGCCACGGTGGTCATCCCGGCGGCGCGGCCGGCCTGGAGGCCGGCCGGGGCGTCCTCGAAGACGACGCAGTCGGCCGGATCGACACCCAGCTGCCGGGCGGCGAGGAGGTAGGGCTCGGGGTCGGGCTTGCCGCGGGTGATGTCGTCGGCGCAGACGAGCGTCTTCGGCCGTATCCCCACGGCGTCCAGCCGGGCCTCGGCCAGCCGGCGGGTGGCGGAGGTGACGACGGCCCAGCGGTCCGCGGGGAGGGAGTCGAGCAGGGCGGCGGTGCCGGGGAGCAGGTGGACGCCGCCCGGGACGTCGTCCACCTCCAGCTGTTCGACCCGGGCGACGGCCTCCGGCACACGGACCGACGGCAGCAGGTCGGCGACGATCTCGGCGGCGGGGCGGCCGTGCAGCGCGACGCGGGCGAACTCCTCGGGGGTGATCCCGTACTCGACGGCCCACCGGGTCCAGCAGCGGTCGACCGAGGCGAGGGTGGAGACGAGGGTGCCGTCGTTGTCGAAGAGCAGGGCTTGTGCGTGGATCGTCATGCTGCCGACCCTACGGCGTACGGCAGGGGCGACGGCATCGCGCCCTTTCGGCCGTAATAGGGTCACCGCATGCTCAATGCCCTGCTGCTGGCGACCGGTGTCGCCGCGCTGCTGCTCGCCGTGTGGTGCGGGTGGGCGGCGTACCGGGACCAGCCGACGAAGGACTGGCACTTCATCGGAATGGCCGTGGTGACGGTGCTGGCCCTGGTCCAGCTGGTGGCCGGGATCGTGCTGCTGGCGCGGGGCGGGAAGCCGGACCAGGGGACGACGATCTTCGTGGCCTATCTGCTGGGGGCGTTCGCGTGCGTGCCGGCCGCGGGGTTCATGTCGCTCGCCGAGCGGACCCGGTGGGGGTCGGTGACGGTCGCCGCCGGCGGTGTGGTGCTGGCGGTGCTGGAGGTGCGGCTCTATGACATCTGGGGAGGCTGAGATGACGGCCGTGGACGAGAAGCCGAAGCGGCTCACCAGTGGGCCGGGCACGCTGCTCGTGTGGTTCTACGGGGTGATGGTGGTCGGGGCGGTGTCGCGGTCCGCGTACCAGATCAGCACCGAGTTCGACCGGGCGCCGCTCGCGTACTCGCTGTCGGCGGTGGCGGGGGTGGTGTACGCGTTCATCACGTACACGCTGGTGCGGGGCGGGGAGACGGCCCGCAGGGTGGCGCAGGTGTGCTGCGCCGCCGAGCTCGCGGGGGTGTTGATCGTGGGGACGTGGACCGTCGTCGACGGTTCCGCGTTCCCGGACGCGACCGTGTGGTCGGACTACGGGATGGGGTACGTGTTCATTCCGGTGCTGTTGCCGGTTTCCGCTCTGTACTGGTTGCGGAAGGGCGCCAAGGGGGCAGCCGGTTGAGGAACGTGCGCGACTGACAGTGCGTTGTGGCTGGTCGCGCAGTTCCTCCCCCAGCCTTCGGCCGGGGGTACCCCCAGCGCCCCTGGAGGGGCGCTTCAGCCAACGGGGCTGATAAGTCACGCCGTTGTCGCGTACGTGGTGGCCGGCTTTTCCAGGACGATCATCGGGACGCCGTCCGCGCCCTTGGACGTGCCCACCGTCTCGTAGCCGACCCTCCTGTACAGCCTGAGGTTGCCCTCGCTGCGGTGGCCGGTGAAGAGGCGGAACTTCTTGGCGCCGCGCTCCTCGACCAGCGCCGACTCGGCCGCGCGCAGCAGCCTCGCGCCGATGCCGTGGCCCTGGAGGCGGGGGTGGACACAGAGCTTCCCGATGGCCGCGGCGCCGTCCTCGGTGACCTTGCCGCGGACCGAGCCGACGACCTCCTCGCCGAGGCGGGCCACGAAGACGCAGTCGGTGGCGACCTCCTGGCGGACCGAGTCCAGACTCTGCACGAGCGGGTCGATGCGGTAGTTGCCGTACAGCGCCGCCTCGCTCTGGAAGCACAGGTACTGGAGCCTGAAGATCTGCTCCGCGTCATGCTCGGTCGCCACCGAGATGGTCACGCTCATGCCCATGTGCGCACGCCTCCCGCTCACCTGATCACCTGTCGTTCCCACTCCTATCCCCGCACTTCGCGGGCCGCAACCTCCGGCGTCAACAATCGACGCAGACATCCCAGACATCTGGAACGTTCCGGTCCAAGGTTGCCCTGTGAGATACCCAACTCCCCCGCGACCTCCCGGTATGTCAGGTCCCGTGGGGAGAACAGGGCCTGGAGAAGGCGGGGGCAGCGGCCGGGCAGACGGACGACCGCGGCGCGCAGGGCGCGGTGGTGGGCGGCCGCGAGGGCGAGTTGCTCCGGGCCGGCCGCGGTGAGGTCGGCCGGTTCGGTGCCGTAGGGCCGTTCATGGCGTGCTCTGCGGCGGATGCGGCGGGACTCCGCGCGGACGGCCCGGCGCAGCCAGTCCTCGGGGGCGCGGGGTGGGCCGTGGGCCGCCAGGCGCTCCAGGAGGCGGAGCCAGACGGTCTGTTCCAGGTCGCCGGGGTCGCTCCCCGAGGCATGTGCCTCGGCGCGGGCCTCGGCGGTGAGCAGCGGGCGCAGGGCGGCGACCAGGTCGTGCGTCATACGCGGAACGACGAGGCCGCCCCGGGGCAGGTTGCCGGGACGGCCGGGAGACACCCCGAACGGGGGGGCGGTGGCTCAGCCGTTGACGAAGTCGGCGCGGGCCAGCAGGGCGGTGTCGGCGTTGTCGGTGAAGACACCGTCGATGCCCGTCGCGAAGTAGGCCTGGAACACGGGGAAGACGTCACCGTAGGCGTCCGCGGCGCTGCCCTTGCGGAAGGCCGGCGGCAGGAACGGGTTCTCGTTGCGCATGGTGTAGGGGTGCAGGACCAGACCGACCTTGTGCGCGTCCGCGACCAGCGTGCTCGGCTCGGTGAGATTGCCGCCCGCGTCCTTCGGGATGATCAGGTCGAGGGTCGGGCCGATGCCCTGCGCGTAACCGGCGATCTCCCGCAGGCCCTTCGGCGTGATCAGGTCGGCGACCGTGCGCGGGTCACCGGTGGCCACGAAGTCGTAGGGCCGGGTGTTCGCGGCGGACAGCAGCACGACCAGCGGGTTGTCGACCAGCGTGTTCAGGCGCTGGATGCTGGTCGGCTCGAAGGACTGCAGGATGACCGGCGAGTTCCGCTTGTCCTTGCCGTACTTGCGCAGCAGCTTGGCGACCCGCTCCTCCAGACCGAGGCCGAGCCCGCGGAAGTAGGTGGGGTGCTTGGTCTCGGGGTAGATCCAGACCTGCTTGCCACGCCTGCGGGTCTGCTCGTCCTGCCACGTGAGGACTTCCTCGAAGGTGGGGATCTCCCAGCGGCCGTTGTAGAGCGTGTTGTGCGGGCGGTTGGCGGGGATGCGCTCGACCGCCCGCAGCCTCTTCAGCTCGGCGAGCGTGAAGTCCTCGGTGAACCAGCCGGTCGTGGGGACGCCGTCCAGCGACTTGGTGGTCCTGCGGTCGGCGAACTCCTTGTGGTCGGCGACGTCCGTGGTGCCGCCGATCTCGGGCTCGTGACGGCAGACCAGGTGGCCGTCCCTGGTGGGGACCAGGTCGCCGGCCTCCACGACGTCGGCGCCGAGGTCGAGGGCCAGGTCGTAGGAGCCGAAGGTGTGCTCCGGGCGATAGCCGCTGGAACCCCGGTGACCGATGATCGTCGGCTTCGGGAGGCTCTTGAGGCCGCCGCCGTGTCCGGCCTGCCTGGCCTCGGCCGCTCTGGCCGTGCCCGAGAGTCCGAGGACCGCTCCGCCGGCGCCGAGCACCGCGGCGCCGAGCAGCGCCCGCCGCCCGGTCGCGCCGGTCGTCTGGGTCCGCTCGTTCGAGTCGTTGTTGTCCATGAGCGCTCTCCTGCCGTCCGCCCTTTCGAATGCGGGCCGATCGTAGGGGTGCGGACGTGGCCGAAGGGAGACCGCCGGCCCAACGGCCGGGTGACGCCGTATGGCCGCTGGACGGCGGGCATGCCGGACCGTCGGCGATTTCCGTCACATGGCCGCCGCCCGGTGGAGGCGTGCCGCCGGGACGCCACCGCAGGTAAACCAGCGTCAACACTACGTAAGACCTCGGTGAACCGGCCGCACCCGATGTGCGCTTCCCACGGAGCCGCGAGTAATGTCCTCACCTGCACAGACTCATACCGCCACTCGACATCGGAGGACCCGTTGTCCCGCTTCGCGCTCATCAAGGCAGTGCTCGGACCGATCATGCGCCTGATGTTCCGCCTCCGGGCGGAGGGCGTGGAGCACATCCCGGGGGACGGTCCGGTCATCCTCGCCGGCAACCACCTGACCTTCATCGACTCGATGATCCTGCCGCTGGTCAGCAAGCGGCAGGTGTTCTTCATCGGCAAGGACGAGTACGTCACCGGGAAGGGCCTCAAGGGCCGGCTGATGGCCTGGTTCTTCACCGGTGTCGGCATGATCCCGGTGGACCGGGACGGTGCGAGCGGCGGGGTCGCCGCGCTGATGACCGGCAAGCGGGTCCTGGACGAGGGCAAGATCTTCGGTATCTACCCGGAGGGCACCCGCTCCCCCGACGGCCGGCTGTACCGGGGCCGTACCGGCATCGCGCGGCTGACGCTGATGACCGGCGCGCCCGTGGTGCCGTTCGCGATGATCGGCACGGACAAGCTCCAGCCCGGCGGCAAGGGCATCCCGCGGCCCGGCAAGGTGACCGTGCGGTTCGGCGAGGCGATGGAGTTCTCCCGGTACGAGGGGATGGACCGGGACCGCTACGTGCTGCGGGCCGTGACCGACTCCGTGATGGCCGAGGTCATGCGGCTGTCCGGTCAGGAGTACGTGGACATGTACGCCACGAAGGCGAAGGCCGCCTGAGCACGGGTGAGCGTCTGACACTCTTTCGGGGGATGGGCACGGACCGTGGGTCCGTGCCCTTTTGTCTGCCATCCGCCTGACATCTGCCCGGGGTTGTCCGGCGTCCGCCTGCCGGTGGAATCTGGCCCGACACTTCGGTCATTCCCTCGCATTTACCTGGCATATGAGCACACAGCATGTCTTATTCAGATATGCAGAAACCTTCTCGGCGTACCCTGCTCCGTGCTCCGTTCGCTGCCGCAGGCGCGGGGCTCCTGGCGTCATGTTCCGACTCCGGCTCCGAACCCCGCTCCGGCCCGCGGCACCCGGCCGGCACCGCAGCGTTCGTCCCCCAGGGACCCAAGGGGTATGTCAACCCGTCGGACCCGGAGGTGCTCGCGGCCGAGCGCAAGCGCGGCTCCGGGCCGGTGCGCATGGTCAGGTTGACGGCCGCCGAGAGCATGCTGGACCTGGGCGGACGGTCCGTGCACAGCTGGGCGTACAACGAGTCGGTGCCGGGGCCGCTGGTGCGGGTCACCGCCGGTGACGTCCTGAGCCTGACCCTCGGCAACCGGCTGGTCGAGAAGACCACTCTGCACGCCCACGGGGTGCGGCTGCGCTGCGACATGGACGGCGCCCCGGACCTGACCCAGGCCCCCATCGCGCCGGGCACGGACTTCGTCTACCGCTTCACCGCCGCCCACCCGGGGACGTACCTGCTCCACTCGCACGTCGGCATGCAGCCCGACCGCGCCCTGTACGCGCCGTTCATCGTCGACGACCCGAGGGAACCGCTCAAGTACGACAAGGAATGGATCGTCGTCCTGGACGACTGGCTCGACGGCGTCGAGGGCTCCAACCCCGAACAGGTGCTCGAACAGCTCAAGCCGGGCGGTGGCATGAAGATGGGGACGGGCATGGGGATGGGCCCGGCCGGTCACAGCGCCGGCCCGCACGGATCGGCGAGTGCTTCCGCGTCGCGGTCCGGGTCGCCGTCGGCGGCGTCGTCCGGGGCCAGGCGCGCGACGGGTCCGGACCGGGTGCTGCGTGACTCCCACAGCCGCCTGCTCCACGGTGAGGGCGGCAACGTCGCCTACCCCCACTACCTGATCAACGGACGGCTGCGCACCGACCCCTCCGTCTTCCGCTGCCGCCCCGGCGACCGCATCCGGATCCGGATCATCAACGCGGGCTCCGAGACGGCGTTCCGGGTGGCGCTCGGTGACCACCCCATGACGATCACCCACACCGACGGCTACCCCGTGCAGCACAAGCGGACCGACGCGCTGCTCATCGGCATGGCCGAGCGGTACGACGTGCTGGTCACCGCCAAGGACGGGGTCTTCCCCCTGGTCGCGCTCGCCGAGGGCAAGAAGGGCAAGGGGGTGGCGATCCTGCGGACCGACAAGGGAAGAAACCTTCCGGCGCCGGACGCCCGTCCGGACGAACTCGACCGCGAGATCGTGCCGGCGCGCCGGCTGCTGCCCGCCGACTCCGTCGCCATGGACGACCGGGTTCCCGACCGTGATCTGCGGATCAGGATCACCGGCACGATGCAGCGTTACGACTGGGGGTTCGACCACAAGCCGTACGACGTGCGGGAACGGCATGCGGTGCGGGCCGGTGAGCGGGTGCGGCTGACGCTCCTCAACGCGACCGACATGTGGCATCCGATGCACCTGCACGGGCACACCTTCTCGGTCAACGGGATCAGCTCGGCCGGGGCGCGCAAGGACACCACGATCGTGCTGCCGCACCGCAAGCTCGTGCTGGACTTCGACGCCGACAACCCCGGCTTGTGGATGCTGCACTGTCACAACCAGTACCACTCGGAGAGCGGGATGATGACGGTGCTGGGGTACCAGAGGTGAGGTGCCGGTGGTTCCCTACGCGGCGCCTTCCAGTCGCTGTCCCTTGAGCAGGAACCACGCTGCCGCCGCCGTCGCCAGGAGGACTGCCGCTCCTGCTCCTGACGCCAGGTGGAGGCCGTGCACGAAGGAGTCGCGGGCCGCCGTCAGCATGTCGGTGGCCGCCGGCGAGGGCATGGTCCTCGCCGCCTCCACCGCCGCTCCGAGGGACTCGTGGGCGGCGGCCGGGGTGCCCGTGGGGCCCGGGAAACCGCGGTAGACGCCCATCACGATGGAACCGAGCAGGGCGATGCCCAGCGCCGCGCCCAGTTCGTACGCCGTCTCGGAGACCGCGGAGGCGGCACCCGCCTGGTTCTTGGGGACGCTGGAGAGGATCACGTCCGCCGTGACCGTGAAGGAGAAGCCCGCGCCGACGCCCACCACCAGGAGGGCGGCGCCGAGAACCGGGTAACCGGTGGACCGCGACAGGGTCGTCAGCGCGGCCAGCGCCACGCCCACGGCCGCCAGACCGCCGGAGACCACCAGCCGTACCGAGTGGCGGCGGGCCGCGCGGCCGGCCACCAGGCCCGCCCCCACCGCACCGACGGCGGCCGGAAGTTCGGCCAGGCCGGCCTCGAACGGCGGCCTGCCCTGCACCAGTTGCAGGTACTGGGAGAGGAAGAACACCAGGCCCGACATGCCGAGCACGGTCAGCAGGTCGGCGAGCACGGCGCCGCTGAAGCCGCGGCTGCGGAACAACCGCATGTCCAGCAGGGGCCTGGGCATGGTGAGCTGACGGCGGACGAAGCCGTGGAGAGCGGCGGCGCCGAGCACGGCGGCCGCGCCGGTGACCGCGGTCAGGCCGTGGGCCGCCGCCTCCTTCACCGCGTAGACGAGGGCGATCATGCCGACGAGCGACAGGACGACGCTGATCAGGTCCCAGGGCCCGGGGTCGGGGTTGCGGGACTCGGGGAGCGTGCGGATGCCGACGAGGACCAGGACGACCATCACCGGCAGGTTGATCAGGAAGACCGAGCCCCACCAGAAGTGTTCGAGCAGGAAACCGCCCACGATCGGGCCGACGGCGGTACCGGCCGAGGCCGCCGCGCCCCAGACGCCGACGGCGAGGCTGCGCTCGCGCGGGTCGTGGAAGAGGTTGCGGATCAGGGCGAGGGTCGCCGGCATCAGGGTCGCGCCCGCGACACCCAGCAGGGCGCGGGCGGCGATCATCATCCCGGGTGTGGTCGCGTAGGCGTTCAGTACGGACACCGCGCCGAACGCCGTCGCGCCGCAGAGCAGGATCCGCTTGCGGCCGATGCGGTCGCCGAGACTTCCCATGGAGACCAGCAGACCGGCGATGACGAACGAGTAGACGTCACCGATCCACAGCAGCTGGGTGCCGGACGGGTCGAGGTCTTCGCTGATGTAGGGGGTCGCGAGGCCGAGGACGGTGGCGTCGACGGCCACCAGCAGCACGGCGAGCACGAGCACGCAGAGCGCGAGCCACCGGCCCGGGCGCTTCTCCGTCTCCGTGGCGACCGCCGGCTGCAGGGCGCTGGTCATGGTTCCTCTCTTCTTCGTGCGCCGCCGAGCAGCAGCTCGACGATCATGTGGGTGAAGTCCTTGGGAGCGACACGCCCCTCGGAGACCGCCCAGGCCGCGGAGGCCAGCAGGCCGTACAGCGCCTCGGTGAGCCAGGCAGGCGTGAGGTCGATGCGGAACTCGCCGCCGCGCTGCCCGCGCCGGAAGAGGGCCGCGATGCGGTCGTCGATCCGGGTCCAGCCCGCGTTCTGCCCGTCGCCTTCGAACAGCTGGTTCTCGGTGTAGAGGAAGGCCAGCAGGCCGGCGGCCGGTTCGATCTCGCGGACCAGGCGGCGCACGGCGTCGGCCGCCGGCCCCTCGTCGAGGCGGGCCGCGTCCAGGGCCGCCTCGCACTCCGCGATACCGAGCGCCTCCAGCGCGCGGACCAGCGCGTCCCGGCCCGCGAAGTGCCGGTGCAGCGTGGCCCGGCTGATCCCGGCGGCCTTGGCGACCTCGTCCATGGTCGCCGTGGACTTGCGGGTCAGCAGGGCGGCGGCGCTGCGGAGGACGTGGTCACGATCGAGGGGCATGAGACGAGAGTAGCGCAGATGAGACAGATTTGTCTCACGACGGGCATGCGTGACTCATGGGTGGTAGGCAGGAGGGCTCGCGGGGGGGTGTCCGGGACCTCTGCGGCTCAGTGCCAGGGCAGGCTGCCGCGGTGCTCCCAGTAGGCCCGGGGGTCCTCGGCGAGGGCGGCGAGGCGGGTCAGCTGGTTCTCGTCCAGGTCGACCACGGCCGCGTGCAGGTTGGAGGCCAGCTGGGCGAGTGTCGCCGCGCCGGACAGGACGACTCCGGCCCAGGGCCGGCGCAGCACGAACGCGAGCGCCACGGCGTCACAGCCGAGGCCGGTCTCCTCGGCCACGGCGCGTACCGCGTCGGGGGCGTGCGGGGCGGCGAGCCGGCCGTTGGCCATGCCCTCCTTCACGATCACCGTCAGTCCGGCCTCGTGCGCCTCGGCCAGGGCGGCGGCCGCCGAGGTCTCCAGGACGTTGAACGTCGACTGGACCGTACGGAAGAGGGGCTCGCCCTCGACCGTGACGGCGAGGGCGGCCCGGATGGCGTCGGCCTGGGCCGGGCCGCTCGTGGAGAAGCCGACGGTGAGGCCGCCGGCCGCCGCTTCGGCGAGGCGGGCGTGGAGGTCCTTGTCGGTGAGGGCGGGACTGTCCGGGGTCACCGAGTGGATCTGGTAGAGGTCGAGCCGGTCACCGAGGAGTTCCGCGGTCTCGGCGCGCTGACGGTCATAGGTCTCGACGCTGTGGTCCTTGACCTCGTGCTTCTCGGCGTCCGTGGTCCAGTCGGCGGTGTAGGTGTAGCCCCACTTGCTGCCGACGACCACGTCGGTGAGGTCCGGTCGGGCCTTGAGCCAGTCGGCGAGGAACTCCTCGCTGCGGCCGTAGGAGCGGGCGACGTCGACGTAGCGGACGCCCTGGGCGTAGGCGGCGTCGAGGAGTTCGTGGGTGCGGACGCGGAGGGCTTCCACACTGCGGTTCCCGCCGAGGTCCGCCTCGCGGCCGAGATTGATGTAGCCGGGGCGGCCGACCGCGGCGAGGCCCAGGCCGAGGTGGCAGGTGGGAGTGGTCGCTGTTGCCAGTCGGGCGAAGGGCATCGCGGGTTCCGTTTCGGTCGGCCTCGGACAGGACTTCGACCAACGTAACCCGCGACGACCTTTGGTTCGCCGTTCAGCTCGGAGGTTCGGCGCGTTTGCGGACAAGGGTGCGCTGTGGTTGGTCGCGCAGTTCCTCCCCCAGCCTTCGGCCGGGGGTACCCCCAGCGCCCCTGACGGGGCGCTTGCCTTACGCCTGCTTCTTGGCCGCCGCCCACTGGTGTTGGGTCGCCACGTTCGCCTTGACCTCGGCCAGCTGGACGGCCACGGCGCTCGGGGCCGTGCCGCCGCGGCCGTTGCGGGAGGCGAGGGCGCCGGGGACGTTGAGGACCGTGCGCACCTCGGGGGTCAGGTGGGCGGAGATCTTCGCGAACTGGTCGTCCGTCAGTTCGTCCAGTTCCTTGTCCTCGGCCTCCGCGGCCTTCACGCACTCGCCGGCGACCTCGTGGGCCACCCGGAACGGCACACCCCGCTTGACCAGCCACTCGGCGATGTCGGTGGCGAGGGAGAAGCCGGCCGGGGCCAGTTCCTCCATGCGCTCGCGGTGGACGGTGAGGGTGGTCATCATGCCGGTGAAGGCGGGGAGCAGAACCTCCAGCTGGTCGCAGGAGTCGAAGACCGGCTCCTTGTCCTCCTGGAGGTCGCGGTTGTAGGCGAGGGGCAGCGCCTTCAGGGTCGCCAGGAGGCCGGTGAGGTTGCCGATCAGGCGGCCCGACTTGCCGCGCGCCAGCTCCGCGATGTCCGGGTTCTTCTTCTGGGGCATGATCGACGAGCCGGTGGAGAAGGCGTCGTGCAAGGTCACGAAGGAGAACTCCTTCGTGTTCCAGATGATGACCTCCTCGGCGATCCGGGAGAGGTTCACGCCGATCATCGCGGTGATGAAGGCGAACTCCGCCACGAAGTCGCGGGAGGCCGTGCCGTCGATGGAGTTGCCGACGCTGCCGTGCTCGAAGCCGAGGTCGGCCGCCACCGCCTCCGGGTCCAGGCCCAGGGAGGAACCGGCGAGCGCGCCGGACCCGTACGGGGAGACCGCCGTGCGCTCGTCCCACTGGCGCAGCCGCTCCGCGTCCCGGGACAGGGACTGGACGTGGGCCAGCACATGGTGGGCGAAGAGGACCGGCTGGGCGTGCTGGAGGTGGGTGCGGCCGGGCATCGCCACGTCCGGGTGGGCCTCGGCGAGCCCGATCAGGGCGTCCTGGAGGTCGGCGATCAGACCGCCGATCACCCGGGCGTGGTCCCGGAGGTACATCCGGAAGAGGGTCGCCACCTGGTCGTTGCGGGAGCGGCCGGCGCGCAGCTTGCCGCCGAGGTCCGGGCCGAGGCGCTCCAGGAGGCCCCGCTCCAGGGCGGTGTGGACGTCCTCGTCGGCGATCGTGCCCACGAAGGAGCCGGCGGCGACGTCGGCCTCCAGCTGGTCCAGGCCCGCGATCATGCGCTGGAGCTCGTCCTCGGTGAGCAGGCCCGCCTTGTGCAGCACCCGGGCGTGGGCGCGGGAACCGGCGATGTCGTAGGGCGCGAGCCGCCAGTCGAAGTGGACGGACGCGGACAGCTTCGCCAGGGCCTCGGCGGGACCGTCGGCGAAACGGCCGCCCCAGAGCCGTACGTCACCGCTGTTGCTGCTCACTTGCGTTGCTCCTAGAGAGGGTTGACGGGTGGCCCGGATCCTTGCGGATCCATGCCTGGCTATGCCTGGTCTCGCTTGGCCGCGATCTTCGACGACAGGCTGTAGATGTCGATGAAGCCCTTGGCCGCGGCCTGGTCGAAGGTGTCGCCGGTGTCGTAGGTGGCGAGGTTGAAGTCGTAGAGGGAGGACTCGGAACGGCGGCCGGTGACGACCGCGCGGCCGCCGTTCAGGGTCATCCGGATGTCGCCGGTGACATGCTGGTTCGCCTCGTTGACGAACCCGTCCAGGGCGCGCTTGAGCGGGGAGAACCACTGGCCGTCGTAGACGAGTTCGCCCCAGCGCTGTTCCACCTGCCGCTTGTACCGGGCGAGTTCGCGCTCGACGGTGACGTTCTCCAGCTCCTGGTGGGCGGTGATCAGCGCGATCGCGCCCGGAGCCTCGTACACCTCGCGGGACTTGATGCCGACGAGGCGGTCCTCGACCATGTCGATGCGGCCGACGCCCTGGGCGCCCGCGCGCTCGTTGAGTTCCTGGATCGCCTGGAGCACGGTGACCGCCCTGCCGTCGACGGCGACCGGGACGCCCGCGTCGAAGGTGACGACCACCTCGTCGGCCTCGCGCGGGGTGGCCGGGTTCCGGGTGTACTCGTAGATGTCCTCGATCGGGCCGTTCCAGATGTCCTCCAGGAAGCCCGTCTCCACGGCGCGCCCGAAGACGTTCTGGTCGATGGAGTACGGGGACTTCTTGGTGGTCGCGATCGGCAGGTTCTTCGCCTCGCAGAAGGCGATGGCCCTGTCCCGGGTCATCGCGTAGTCGCGGACCGGGGCGATGCAGGTGAGGTCGGGGGCGAGGGCGACGATGCCGGCCTCGAAGCGGACCTGGTCGTTGCCCTTGCCGGTGCAGCCGTGGGCGACCGTGGTGGCGCCGTGCTTGCGGGCGGCGGCGACCAGGTGCTTGACGATCGCCGGCCGGGAGAGCGCGGAGACCAGCGGGTAGCGGTCCATGTAGAGGGCGTTGGCCTTGATCGCCGGGAGGCAGTACTCCTCGGCGAACTCGTCCCTGGCGTCGGCGACCTCGGCCTCGACCGCCCCGCAGGCGAGGGCCCGCTTGCGGATGACGTCCAGGTTCTCGCCACCCTGGCCGACGTCCACCGCGACGGCGATGACCTCGGCGTTCGTCTCCTCGGCGATCCAGCCGATGGCGACGGAGGTGTCCAGCCCGCCCGAGTAGGCGAGTACGACGCGCTCGGTCATGGGTCCCTCCTCCCGTACATCCGCTTGCTATGCATGAGTATGCAGAGCTATGCATGATTCGTCAATCCACTGGGATCGCGGACGGATTCTCAGAAAGCTTTGAACAAACGAAACCGCTTACCCGTACCCATGCCTGAACGCCGGCGCCGCGTTGGTAAACCCACCTCTGACCCAAGTGAGGCATCCGCATGTCCAGGGCTCTCCCCAAGTACAACAAGCGTCGTGTCGCGTTCATCGGCGGCGCCGCCGCGGTGGCGCTGTCCGGTGCGGTCATCGCCGGTTCGGCCCTGGCCGGAACGCCGGACAAGAGCAGCGACACCAGCAATGCCCGCACCTTCGCGGCCTCGCCCGGCACGATCACCTGCCCGGACGTCGCCTCCAAGCTGCCGGCGGTCCCCGCCACCGCGAAGGCCGAGGTCGACCGCAACCTCGCGCTCCTCCAGACGCAGATCCAGGAGGCCAACAAGCGGCTGGTCGACACCGTGGGCCAGGGCGGGCCCAACTTCGTGAACAACGCGATCCTCGGTCCCCTCAAGGACAAGCGCGTCGCGACGGTCAACAGGATCGCGACGGCGATCGGCCGCACGGCCGCCAAGCCGGCCGGTCTGGACGCGCTGGCGCCCTGCGCCCTGAACGCGGGCGGCACGAACACGAACACCGGCACCGGCACCGGCACCGCGACGGGCTCGACCGCGGCGTCCGCCGCGCCCGGCACGGCGGCCAACCAGCAGCAGTCGACCGGCAACGCCGGGAAGAACACCGGCAACAGCGCGGTGGGCACGATCAGCTGCCCGGACGTCGCCTCGAAGCTGCCGGCGGTCCCCGCCACCGCGCAGGCGGAGGTCACCCGCAACCTCGCGCTCCTCCAGACGCAGATCCAGGAGGCCAACAACCGGCTCCGGAGCACGGTCGGCCAGGGCGGCCCGAACTTCGTGCAGAACGCGATCCTCGGCCCGCTGGCGGACAAGCGGAAGTCGACCATCGACCGGATCGCCATCTCGATCGGCCGTACCGCCGCCAAGCCCACCGGCCTCGACTCCCTGGCCGCCTGCACGCTCACCAAGTGACGTGACAGGCAGCCGTGGCCGCCCCGCGTACAGCGCCGGCCGGGGCGGCCACGGTGACGTGTCAGGCGACGGACGGTCCCCGGCGCCGCGGTGCGCCCGGACGGCCCACCCGGGCTGCCCACGCCGCCGCCCGCGCCTACGGTCTGAGCCATGCGCCCCGGCCGCCTCCACGCCCTCGTCTCCGCCTCCCTGCTGCTGCTCGGCGCGGCTCCGGGGACCGGGGACCCCTCGCCACTGCCCGCCCTGCTGGCCGACACGGGCGGCGGCAGCCAGCTGATCACCGCCGAGGCGTCCGCGCCGGGTGCGACCTCCGGGACCCTGACCTGGTGGGAGCGCCGGGGCGGCGCGTGGGTGAAGGAGGGCTCCGCCGCCGCCCGGTTCGGGGCGAACGGCCTGGTCGAGGGGGCCGCACGGAAGCAGGGCACGAACACGACCCCCACCGGGCTGTACGACCTCCCGTTCGGCTTCGGACTACGGGCGGCGCCGACCGGGACGTCGGTCGCGTACCGGCGGGTGAGCGCGGACTCCTGGTGGTGCCAGGACGACGACTCGGCCTCCTACAACCGCTGGGTGGAGCCCTTGCCGGGCGACTGCCGGGCCGCGGAGTCGGAGCGGTTGTCGTCGTACCCGACGCCGTACGCCTACGCGCTGGTGATCGGGTTCAACTACCGGAAGCCGGTGCGGGGCCGGGGGGCCGGAATCTTCCTCCACGTCAACGGGGCGGGGGCGACCGCCGGATGTGTGTCGGTGCCCCGGGACGCGATGCGGCGGATCCTTCAGTGGGTCGACCCGCGGAAGGGGCCGCACATCGCTGTGGGGACCGCGACCGGGGACACGGCGCTCACTCGGTACTGACCGCCCTGCGCCCCTGGGGGGCAGGGGTCGCAGGCAGTTCCACCGTGAACGTGGTCGCACCCGGACGGCTCCGCAGGGTCACCGTTCCCGCGTGCGCCTCCACCACCGCCGCCACGATCGACAGCCCCAGGCCCGCTCCTGCCCCTGTCGCGTCCTGGCGGCGGCGGTGTTCCGCCCTGGTGAAGCGTTCGAAGACGCCCGGCTGGACGTCGGCCGGGATGCCGGGACCGTCGTCGTGGACGTGCAGGACGGCCCGTCCGCCGTCCGTCTCCAGGGTCACCGTCACCTTCGTACCGGCCGGTGTGTGCAGGCGCGCGTTGGCCAGCAGGTTGGCCAGCACCTGGTGGAGGCGGTGGGTGTCGCCCGGGACCGTGACCGGGTCCTCCGGAAGGTCCAGGGACCATCGGTGGTCCGGGCCGGCGGCGCGGGCGTCCGTCACCGCGTCCAGGACCAGTCGGGTGAGGTCCACCGGGGTGCGTTCGAGGGGACGGCCCGCGTCCAGGCGGGCCAGCAGGAGAAGGTCGTCGACCATCTCGCCCATGCGCGCGGACTCGGCGGCGATGCGTTCCAGGGCCCGGGTGATCTCGGGCGGCACCGGGCCGGGATGGAACAGGGCGAGTTCCGCGTGGCCGCGGACCGAGGCGACCGGGGTGCGCAGTTCGTGGCTGGCGTCGGCGGCGAAGGTCCGCAGACGCTCCTCGCTCGCGTGGCGTTTGGTGAGGGCGTCCTCGACGTGACCGAGCATGCGGTTGAAGGCGGTGGCCACCCGGCCGACCTCGCCGCGGGGGTCGGACTCGGGCGCCCGGGGCGGCAGTGCCACCTCGCCGCTGGCGAGGGGCAGCTCGCTGACCCTGGTGGCGGTGGCCGCGACCCGGCTCAGGGGGCGCAGGGACCAGCGGACCCAGAGGGCGCCGGCCACCCCGGCCACGACCAGGGCGAGGCCGAAGACCACCGCGGCGACCAGTTCCAGGCGGTGCACGGTCGCGTGCACCGGCTCCAGGGGCAGACCGGTCATCAGGACGTCGCCGTCGAGGCCGGTCCAGGCCACGATCCGGTAGTCGCCGATCGAGCGCAGGCGGACGGTGTGTCCCCTGCCGTTCGCCGGCACCTCGGCCAGAGCCGTGCGGTCGCGTGCGGTGAGACCGACGGTCAGGTCCGGATCGTCGTCGGCGGGGATCAGGGCCGCGTTGGTGATCCGGCCGTTCACCAGGCGCGCGCCGAAGGTGCCGGCGGCCTGGCGGCGGGTGTCGCCGTGCTCGTCGCCGTCCCGGTCGCTGGGTTTGATCCTGCCGTGTTCGAGGGACTGCGGGAAGCTCGGCCCGCTCTGCTGCAGCTGCTGGTCGACGCGGCCGGTGAGGAAGCCGTTCAGCTCGACCACCGCGGCGACGCCGACGGCCGCGCAGCTCACAGCCAGCAGCACCACCAGGCCCGCGGTGAGGCGGGCCCGCAGGGTGCGGGGGAAGCGGGGGCGGGGCAGGTGCCGTAGCCGTCGCAAGGGGTTCACCTGGTCACCGGTTTGAGGACGTAGCCCGCGCCGCGCACCGTGTGGATCATGGGATCGCGGCCCGCGTCCACCTTCTTGCGCAGGTAGGAGATGTACAGCTCGACGACATGGGCCCGGCCGCCGAAGTCGTAGGACCAGACCCGGTCGAGGATCTGGGCCTTGCTGAGCACGCGGCGCGGGTTGCGCATCAGGAAGCGGAGGAGTTCGAACTCGGTCGGGGACAGCTCGATCAGTTCACCGGCCCGGGTGACCTCGCGGGCCTCCTCGTCCATGGTGAGGTCGCCGACCGTGAGCCGGGGCCCGTCCTCCTGCTGGCGGGCCATGCCGGCACGGCGCAGCAGGCCGCGCAGCCGGGCGACGACCTCCTCCAGGCTGAACGGCTTGGTGACGTAGTCGTCACCGCCCGCGGTGATACCGGCGATCCGGTCCTCGACGGCGTCCCGGGCGGTGAGGAAGAGCACACAGACGTCCGGCTTGACCTGGTGCAGCGAGCGCAGCACGGCGAAGCCGTCGGTGTCCGGGAGCATCACGTCGAGGACCACCGCGTCCGGCATCAGCTCCTGCGCCGCGGTCAGCGCGCTCGCGCCGTCGCCCGCGGCGCGGACCTGCCAGCCCTCATAGCGCAGGGCGCCGGTGAGCACCTCCGCGAGGTCGGGGTCGTCGTCGACGACGAGGACGCGCAGCGGGGTGCCGTCGGGTCGGGTGAGGGCGGGGCGCCCGGAACGGGTGGTGTTCATCGCGTCCACCAGCATCTCTCCTCCGGGCGCCGAGCAGTGCCCGCGGGTGCTGTGAGTTTCCTCTGAGTGGGCCGGGACGGGGCCCGCTCAGAGGTCCCTCAGAGGTTCGCGCTGCACAGTGGGCGTCCTGACCGGAGAAAGGACGCCTCTCATGACGACCGTGGACGAACGGCGCACGGCCCCGGCCGCGCACGCCGTGGCCACGCGCCGCTCCCCCGCCGTCGCGGTGCTCACCGTGCTGTGGGCCGGGGCGGCGGCCGTGCTCGCGCTGTGGTGGTCCGACACCGGGTCGATCGTCGGTGCCGCGGGCTGGCTGACGGGGGCCGGGCGGATCGCCGGACTGCTGTGCGGGTACGCCTGCGCGGTGCTGGTGGCGCTGATGGCCCGGGTGCCGCTGCTGGAGGTCCGGGTCGGGTCGGACCGGGTGGCCCGCTGGCACGCGATGGCCGGCCGGTACACGGTGTGCCTGCTGGTCGCGCATGTCGTACTGATCCTCACCGGGTACGCGGCCCAGGACCACGCCGGGGTCGTCCGCGAGGCGGTCGACGTCGTCCTGCACTATCCGGAGATGCTCAAGGCGACCGCCGGCACGGCGATCCTCTTCGCGGTCGGCATCACCTCGGCGCGTGCGGTGCGCCGTCGTACCAGCTACGAGTTCTGGTACTACGTCCACCTGCTGACGTACGCGGCCGTCTTCCTCGCCTTCGGCCACCAGCTGGCGCTCGGCAACGACCTGAACGGCAAGCCGGTCGCCACCGCCTTCTGGTACGCGCTGTACCTGGGGGCCGCGGCCCTGGTGCTGTGGTTCCGGGTGCTGGCGCCGGTCCGGCTCAATCTCCGGCACCGGTTGCGGGTGGAGTCCGTGCAGCAGGAGGCGCCCGGCGTGTACTCGGTCGTGATCCGAGGGCGGCGGATCGACGAACTGGGCGCGCAGGCAGGGCAGTTCTTCCGCTGGCGCTTCTTCGGCGGGGACGGCATGGGCTGGACGTCGACGCCCTACTCGCTGTCCGCGCCGCCGCGCGGCGACCTGCTGCGGATCACCGTCAAGGCGCTCGGCGACCACAGCGCGGCCGTGCCGCTGCTGCGGCCCGGCACCCGGGTGTGGGCGGAGGGTCCGTACGGCTCCCTCACCGCCGACCGGGCCACCGCCCGGCGCTCCCTGCTGATCGCGGCCGGTGTCGGCGTCACCCCGCTGCGGGCGCTGTTCGAGACGCTGCCCGGCGAGGTCACCCTGCTCTACCGGGCCCGCACGGCGGAGGACCTGGCGCTGGGCGGCGAGCTGGAGGCGATCGCGCGGTGGCGGGGGGCCCGGGTGCTCTACGCCCTCAACGGCCCGCGGGGCGAACGCCCCGCCCTGACGCCGGAGGCGCTGCGCGCCGGCTTCCCCGGCCTCGCCGCGCACGACGTCTACCTCTGCGGTCCGCACGGCTTCGCCCAGGAGATGTACACGGCGCTGCGGGCCGCCGGGGTGCCCGACCGCCGTATCCACCACGAGTCCTTCGAGCTGTGAGGCCGCTGCCGTGCACGCACTGAACAAGAACCGCCCGCTGCGCCGGGTCATGCTGGCGAGTGCCACGACCGTCTCCGGGATCGTGCTGCTGCTGGCGCTGAAGCCGCACACCGGCCCGACGGTGATCACGGACTCGGCGGCTCCGGCGCCGTCCAGCAGCGCGAGCGCCACACCGGGTGCGACTGCCGGCTCCGGCACCGCTTCCGGTTCCGGTTCCGGCAAGTCGGGCAAGTCCGGGAGCGCCAGTACCGGCACCAAGACCGTCACCGGGAACACCGTGCAGACCCGCTGGGGGCCCGTCCAGGTCCGGGTGACCGTCAGGAGCGGCAAGATCACCGACGTGACGGCCGTCCAGTACCCGCAGGACAACCCGCGCGACCAGCAGATCAACAGCTACGCCCTGCCGCAGTTGCGCAGCGAGGCGCTGGCGGCGCAGAGCGCGAGCATCGACACCGTCTCCGGGGCCACCTACACCAGCGAGGGTTACCAGCAGTCACTCCAGTCCGCACTCGACTCCGCGGGACTCTGAACAATCAGGCGCTACGGCACGTACCTGTGGGCCAAGGGTCAATTCCCCACGGAGGAACCGTGACCACCACACTCGCAGGCGGACGTGCCGCCCGCCGCCAGACGATGCGCCGCATCCGCCCGCGCCGCTCCCCGGCCGTACCGCTGCTGCTCGCCGTGTGGGCGGGCGCGGCGGCCGTGCTCTGGCTGTGGTGGCACAACACCCCGTCCATCGCCGACACCAACGGCAAGATACTCAACGCGGGCCGCATCACCGGTCTGCTGGCCGGCTACCTGATGGCACTGGTCGTGCTGCAGATGGCCCGGGTGCCGGCGCTGGAGCGGCGGGTCGGCTCCGACCGCGTCGCCCGCTGGCACGCGATGAGCGGCCGCTACACGCTCTGCCTGGTCTTCGCGCACGTCTTCCTCATCATGTGGGGCTACGCGCTCCAGGCGGGCAAGACGCTGAACGACATCGTCCAGCAGACGATCGACTCCATCAACCAGCTGCCCGACATGGGCAAGGCCGCCATCGGCACCGGTCTCTTCGTCGTCATCGGCCTGACCTCGATCGGCCCGGTCCGGCGCAGGCTGCCGTACGACACCTGGTACCACGTGCACGTGCTCACCTACGGCGCGGTGTTCCTGACGTTCTGGCACCAGATCACCACCGGCAACGACTTCGCCCTCACCCCGGCCGCCAAGACCTTCTGGTACGGCCTCTACGGCGCCGTCACCCTGCTGGTCGTCTGGTACCGGATCCTCACCCCGATCCGGCTCAACCTGCGGCACCGGATGCGGGTCGAGGCGGTCATCGAGGAGACGCCGGGCATCGTGTCGGTGCTGATCGGCGGGCGCAAGCTGCACCGGATGGGCGCGGAGGCCGGCCAGTTCTTCCGCTGGCGGTTCCTGGCGCCCGGGATGCGGTTCAGCTCGCACCCGTACTCCCTGTCGGCGGCCCCCCGCCCCGACATGCTGCGGATCACCGTCAAGGCGATCGGCGACCACAGCGCGCGGCTGCGCGAACTGCGGCCCGGAACCAAGGTGTGGGCCGAAGGGCCGTACGGGGCGATGACCGCGTCCCGGCGCAGTCGCGGCAAGGTCCTGCTGGTGGCGGGCGGCGTCGGGATCACGCCCATGCGGGCGCTGTTCGAGACCCTGCCCGGCGCCGCGGGCGACCTGACCCTGCTCTACCGGGCCAACACCACGCAGGACCTGGCCCTGTGGGACGAACTGGCGAAGATCGCCGAGGAGCGCGGGGCCCGGCTGATGTACGCGGTCAACAGTCCGCAGGGCGAGCGTCCCGACATCTCCGCGGAGAACCTCCAGCGGAAGATCCCGGACATCGACGACCACGACGTCTTCATGTGCGGCCCGCCCGGGTTCGCGCAGGGCGTGTACGAAGCACTGCGCGGCGCGGGGGTCCCCGCCCGCCGCATCCATCACGAGTCGTTCGAGATGTGAGCGACGGGACCACACGGGAATCCAGGGAATCAGGAGTTCGGGAACGATGAGGAAGAGTCACCCCATCAGGCGTGTGGTGCTGGCCACCGCGGCGACCGTGTCCGGTGTCGTGCTGCTGCTGTCGCTGAAGCCGTCGTCGGACCCGGCGGCCGCGTCCGCGGCGGGCGCGGCGCCGTCGGCCGCGGCGGCCGGGCAGGAGTCGCCGCAGGGCGGCACCGGAGCCGCCGGCGCCACGACCGTGGACGGGGCCGCGACCCAGACGCAGTACGGGGTCGTGCAGGTCCGGCTGACCGTGGCCAACGGCAAGATCACCCAGGCCCAGGCGATCCAGGCACCCAAGGGCGGCACCAGCGACCAGAAGACCGCGTTGTCGGTGCCGCAGCTCAACAAGGAGGCGGTGGCGGCGCAGAGCGCGAACATCGACTCCGTGTCCGGGGCGACGTACACGAGCACCGGGTACAAGCAGTCGCTGCAGTCGGCGCTGGACAAGGTGAAGCAGGCGGCCTCCTCGTCGTCGTCCTCCGGCTCGTCCTCGGGTTCCTCTTCGGGGTCCTCTTCGTCGGGGTCCTCTTCGTCGGGGTCCGCGCAGGCGCAGGCGAAGACGGTGACCGGGCAGGTCGCGCAGACCCAGTACGGGGCCGTCCAGGTCCGGATCACCGTCGCGGGCGGGAAGATCACCAAGGCGGAGGCCGTCCAGGCCCCCAAGGGCGGTCTCAGCGACCAGAAGACGGCGCTGGCCGTGCCGCAGCTCAACAAGGAGGCGGTGGCGGCCGGCAACGCGAACATCGACTCCGTCTCCGGCGCCACCTACACCAGCACCGGCTACAAGCAGTCGCTGCAGTCGGCGCTGGACCAGGCAGGTGGCTGAGGCGGTGGCGGAGCCCGCGGAGGCGCCCGCCGCGGTGCGGCACGCGGAGGAGGTCATGGGGACCGTCTTCTCCTTCGACGTCCGCGGCGGGGATCCGGAAGCGGTACGGGCCGCCCTGGACGAGGCGGTGGCCGGGCTGCACCGGGTCGACGAGGTGTTCAGCACCTACCGCGACAGCAGCCAGGTGTCCCGGCTGGCGCGGGCGGAGATCGACGTCGCGCAGTGCGATCCCGAGGTCGCCGAGGTGCTGGCACTGGCGGCCGAGGCGGAGCGGGTGAGCGACGGCTGGTTCAGCACGCGCTACCGGGGCCCGCTCGATCCCACCGGCATCGTCAAGGGCTGGTCGGCGGAGCGGGCGGCCCGGGCGCTCGCAAGGGTGGCCGGGGTCAGCGGCGTCAGCGTCAACGGCGGCGGCGACGTGCAGATGTTCGGCGCGCCGGAGCCCACGCGGGCGTGGCGGGTGGGCATCGCGGACCCGCTGCGGCCCGGCGGGCTGGCGGCGGTCATCTCCGCGGCGGGCGTGACCGAGTTGTCGGTCGCGACCTCGGGCACGGCGGAGCGGGGCGCCCACATCGTCGATCCGCGGACGGGCAGGTCGGCGGTGACGGACCTGGTGGCGGTGACGGTGGTGGGCCCGCGACTGACGTGGGTGGACTGCTGGGCCACGGCGGCGTTCGCGATGGGGTCGCGGGCCGGGCTGGCCTTCCTGGAGTCGCTGCCGGACGTGGAGGGGCTGCTGATCACGGCCGGTGACGAGGTGCGGTGCACCGGGGGACTCGCGGCGCGGCTCGGCTGAGGGGACGAGGCAGCACCGAGCGCACAGAGCAGCGCCGGGTGTCGGAGCAGCGCCGGGTGTCGCCGAGCGAGCTTTTTTCACTTTTGTCCCGCGGATCGCCATCCATATCCCTTCCTCCCCCGTATCCCCTATGAAGCAAGTTTCGGGAGGAACACCATGGCCATCTTCAGCAATCTGTTGCCGGCGATGCACCGCCACCACGACCACGGCTCGTCCGGCCACGGCGACGAACACGGCGACTTCGGCGGCGACCGGCACGGCGACCGGCACGGCGACGAACACGGCGACTTCGGCGGCGACCGCCATGGCGGCGGCGGCGACCGGCACGGCCACAACGGCTACTGACCGCAGCGGGAAGGGTGAGCGGACCGGCTACCGGGGCAGCCGGTCCGCGCCGCCGCCTGCTCACGAGGAACTCCCGCCATGGCGCATGTCCTGCGGCGTCTGCTGTCACCCGCCGTCCCCTCCGAGGGCGTGGTCGCGGCCGCGCCCGCGGTCGCCCCGCGCGAGGTGTTCCGGCGGTTCTGGCCGTACACCCGCGGCGGCCGCCACTGGCTGGTGCCCGTCGTCCTGCTGAGCCTGACCGCTCCCGCCGTCGACGCGGCCGAACTCTGGCTCTTCAAGCTCGTCATCGACGACGTGCTCGTCCCCCGCGACCTGCGGCCCTTCCTGTGGATCGCGCCGGCCTTCCTCGCCCTCGTCATCTGCTCCGGCATGCTCCGCTTCGCCGACGACGTGACGTCCACCTGGGTCGGCGAACGCTTCCTGCTCGCGCTGCGCTCCGACGTCTTCCGGCATGTCCAGGGGCTGTCGCTCGGCTTCTTCGAGCGTCGCAGGCTCGGGGACGTGCTGTCCCGGATCACGGGTGACGTCGACGCGGTGGAGACCTTTCTGCTCTCGGGTGTCGCCGACGCCCTGTACTACGTGATCCGGCTCGCGGTCTTCGTCGGTCTGCTGTTCTACCTGCGCTGGGACCTGACCCTGCTCTCGCTCGCGGTCGTGCCGCTCTTCTGGGGCTGCGCCCGGCACTTCTCCCGGCTCATCAAGGACGCGTCACGGGAACGCAGACGGCGCTCGGGTTCGCTCAGCGCGGTCGCCGAGGAGTCACTGGGCAACGTCGCGCTGGTGCAGGCGTACAACCGGCAGGGCTGGGAGGCGAGCCGGTTCGAGCAGGAGAGCGTCGGCAGGTTCCGGGCGGCGATGGCCTCGGCACGGATCCGCGCGGTCTACCGCCCCGTCGTGGAGATCATCGAGGTGTCGGGCGGCCTCGTGGTGCTGGGTCTCGGCACCTGGAAGCTGGCCCAGGGCCAGCTCACGCTCGGCGGGCTGCTGGTGTTCCTCGCCCTGATCGGCAAGCTCTACGGCCCGGTCCACGGCCTGTCCGGACTCGGCACCACCTTCTACGCGGCCTCCGCCTCGGCGGAACGGATCATCGAACTCCTCGACCAGCGGCCCCAGGTGGCCGAGGCACCGCACCCCCGGCGGATCGGACGGGCGCACGGCGCCGTCGAGTTCGACGGGGTGTGGTTCCGCTATCCCGGTACGGCGGCCCACGCGCTGGCGGACGTGTCCTTCCGGGTGGCGCCCGGGGAGACGCTGGCACTGGTCGGGGCGAGCGGGGCGGGCAAGTCCACGGTCGCGAAGCTCCAGTTGCGGTTCTACGACCCGGACCGGGGCGCGGTCCGCCTCGACGGTGCCGACCTGCGCGAGCTGAGCCTCGCCGACGTGCGGGAGAGCGTGGCGGTGGTGCTCCAGGAGACGCTCGTCTTCCACGGCACCGTGCGGGAGAACATCGCCTACGGCAGGCCCGCGGCCACCGACGCGGAGATCGTCACGGCGGCCCGGGCGGCGGACGCGCACGAGTTCGTCGAGCGGCTCCCGCAGGGCTACGACACCCTCGTGGGCCAGCGCGGCCGGACGCTCTCCGGGGGCCAGTGCCAGCGGCTGGCGATCGCCCGGGCGATGATCCGCAACGCTCCGGTGCTGCTGCTGGACGAGCCGACCGCGGGGCTCGACGCCGGGTCGGGGCGGCGGATCATGGAGCCGCTGCGGCGGCTGATGGCCGGGCGGACGACCGTGGTCATCTCCCACAACCTGCTGACCGTCCGCGACGCCACCCGGATCGTGGTGCTCGACCACGGCCGGGTCGTGGAGGACGGGGCGCACGCGGAGCTGCTCGGGCGCGAGGGGCCGTACGCCCGGCTGCACCGGCTGCACGCGGGAGCGGTGCTGTCATGAGCTTCGCGGGCGGGGCGCCACCGCTGGCGCCGGGCACGGAACCGGTCCCGGGGTACGAGGTGCTGGCCCATCTCACCCGGACCGGGTGGCTGGACGTCCACGACGCCTGGAGCGCGGAGCGGTACTGCCGGTGCGTGATCAAGGTGGTGCGTCCCGACCGGCGGGGCGAGCGGGGGCTGGGCGCGCGGCTGCTGCGGGAGGGCCGCCGCCTGCGGGACCTCAGTCATCCGCATCTGGTCCGCGGTTACGACGTCTTCGGCTCCCCCGAGCCGCTCGTCGTCCTGGAGACGCTGACCGGTGAGACGCTCTCCCATCTGCTGCACCGGCTGCGGCGGCGGCCGTCCGCCGCCGATGTGGCGCTGCTCGGGGTGCAGTTGTGCTCGGCGGTGCACTATCTGCACGGGCGGGGCCTGCTGCACCTGGATCTCAAGCCGGCCAACGTGGTGGTGGAGCGCGGTCACGTCAAGGTGCTCGACCTGAGCGTGGCCCGGCCCCCCGGGCCCGCGCCCGCGGGTCTCGGCACCCGCGGCTACCGCGCTCCCGAACAGCTGCGGGACGGGATCCTGACGCCCGCCGCCGACGTGTGGGGCATCGGCGTCGTCCTCCACGAGGCGGCCTGCGGAACCGGTGTGCCGGAGCCCGGCGGGAGCGGGCCGCGGTGCCCGCCGCGGCCGGCGCCGGTCTCCTCGCTGCGGCGGCTGCCCCGCGCTCTCGCGGCGGCCGTCGACGGGTGCCTGCGGACGGATCCGGCGAGCCGTCCCGGGGTCGCCGAGCTGGCCGCCGAGCTGGAGGCGGTCCTGCCGTCACCGGCCCGCGGCCGGTGAGTCACGTCAGCGGTGTCACCACCTTGCCCCGGTGCAACTGGGCGGTGGCGAGGACGGTCCCGTCGGCGGAGGTCAGGCGGGCGCCGGAGTACCTGGCGAGGTCGACGGGGACCGCCACGCCCCAGTCGGCGCGTCCGTGGCGCAGCGGGAAGTCGCCGACCCGGGTGGTCGTACCGTCGGCGCGGGCGAGGAGGCAGGTGACCCGGCCGGGGCGCGCGGGTCCTTCGAGGGCGACGGACACGAACATCCAGGCGGGGCTGCCGGGATGGGCGTAGACCTCGCCGACCGGCTGCCCGCCGCCGGTCGGAATCATGTCCCCGACCAGGACGGGTTCGGACTCGACGGCGGCCGGTGGCGGGGCGGTGGCCTCCTCGACGACGGTGCCGATCCCCCAGCCGGCGAATCCGACCGCGACGGCGAGGGCGGCGGCGGCCGTGGCCAGTCGCAGCCGGGCCCGCCGGGCGCGGCCGCGCAGGCGCTGCCGGTCCCCTTCCGGCCCGGTCGCCATCTCGGCGAGGCTGCGCGCCACCCGGGACTCGAAGCCGGGCGGTGGCTCGCTCTCCGGCAGCAGGCCGATCAACCGGTCGCCGATCCCGGTCAGTTGGCGAACGTATTCGCGGCAGTCCGCACACCCGTCGAGGTGGGCGAGGGCCTCGGCCCGCTCACGGCCGGGCAGCACGCCCAGGGCCAGCTCGGCGCCGTCCTCCCGCAGCTTCTCGCAGGGTGCGTCACCGGTCATCGCCGCCTCCCTCCGGAGCCGTGAGTGCGGTGCGGAGCCTTGCCATCGCCGTCCTGATCCGGGTCTTGGCGGTGCCCAGCGGGATCTGCTCCGCGTCGGCGACCTGCTGGGCCGTCATGCCGTAGATGCCTGCCAGCATCAGGGCCCTGGCCTGTTCCCTGGGCAGCCGGCCGAGGGCGGCCCGGAGCTGGGTGGAGGCCTCGTCGGCCAGCGCCCACCGTTCGGGGGTCTCGGTGACGGCCTCCAGGAGGGGGTCGAGGTCCTCGGGTGCCATCGGCTCCGTCCGGCGGGCGCGGACGGCGTCGACGGCGAGGTTGTGCGCGATGGTCGTCAGCCAGGTGGTGACCGAGCCACGGCGCGGGTCGTAGATCTGGGCGTGCCGCCAGGCACGCTCGAAAGTCTGCTGGGCGATGTCCTCGGCGAGCTGCTGGTCCCCGGTGACGGCCATGGCGACGCCGAAGACCCGCTGCTGGAACCTCCGTACGAAGATCACCGCGAGCTCCGGGTCGCCGGTCGCCAGTCCGGACAGCAGAGCCTCGTCCGGGAGGCGGCCGACGGGGAACCGGAAGCCCGTCACACCTCTGTATACGTTGGACGGACGCCAAGGGATTGCCCGCCCGCCCGGCCGCTCGCCGCGGAAGATCACATACTCATTGTCCGTCGGCGGGCCGGGCCCCGCACGCGGGTCAGTGGCCGTTCTGGGCCAGGCGCAGCAGGTGGTCCGCGAGGGCCTGGCCGCCGGTCGGCTCACGGCTGATGAGCAGCAGGGTGTCGTCGCCCGCGATGGTGCCCAGGATGTCGTGCAGCTCGGCCTGGTCGATCGCCGAGGCGAGGAACTGGGCCGCGCCGGGCGGGGTGCGCAGCACGACCAGGTTCGCCGACGCCTCGGCGGAGATCAGCAGTTCCTGGGAGAGGCGGCGCATCCGCTCCTCCTTGGCCGACTCCCCCAGCGGGGCGCGGGGGGTGCGGAAACCGCCCTCGCTGGGCACCGCGTAGATGAGCTCGCCGTCGGTGTTGCGGATCTTCACCGCGTTCAGCTCGTCGAGGTCCCGGGAGAGCGTCGCCTGGGTGACGGTGAGCCCGTCGTCGGCCAGCAGCTTGGCGAGCTGGCTCTGCGAGCGCACCGGCTGCCGGTTGAGGATGTCCACGATCCGGCGGTGCCGGGCGGTCCGGGTCTGCGGCACCGCGGCCCCCGTGCCGCCCGACTGGTCGAACTCCTGCGCCTGGCTCATCGTCGTCTCATTCTCCGGATCGTCCGTCCCCGCTCGCTGCGTCGAGGATGCCGGGCAGGGCCCCGAGCAGCGCGTCCGCCTCGGCGTCGCGGAGGTTCAGCGGCGGCATCAGCCGTACGACGTCGGGAGCGGGCGCGTTCACCAGGAACCCGGCCTCCTGAGCCGCCTGCTGCACCTGCGCTGCGCGCGGCTCGGTGAGCACGATACCCAGGAGGAGACCCGCCCCCCGGACATAATCGATCAACCCGTGGCCCAGACCCTCGATTCCGTCGCGCAACCTGCCGCTCTGCCGCTTGACGTTCTCCAGCAGCCCCTCGTTCTCGATGGTGTCGAGGACGGCGAGCCCGGCGGCGCAGGCGACCGGGTTGCCGCCGAAGGTGGTGCCGTGGTGGCCGGGCTGGAGCAGGTCGGCGGCGCGGCCGAAGGCCACGGTCGCGCCCAGCGGCAGTCCGCCGCCGAGCTGCTTGGCGAGGGTGACGACGTCGGGCAGCACGCCCTCGTGGGCCTGGTACTCGAACCAGGTGCCGGTACGGCCGATGCCGGTCTGCACCTCGTCGAGGACGAGCAGGGCGCCGGTGGCGGCGGTGATCGCGCGGGCCGCCTTGAGGTAGCCGGCCGGGGGGACGACCACGCCGTTCTCGCCCTGGACGGGTTCGATGACGACGAGGGCGGTCTCCTCGGTGACCGCGGCCGCCAGCGCCTGTGCGTCGCCGTAGGGCACGTGGGTGACGTCGCCGGGCAGCGGGCGGAACGGGTCCTGCTTGGTGGGCTGTCCGGTGAGCGCGAGGGCGCCCATGGTCCGGCCGTGGAAGCCGCCGTCGGTGGCGACCATGTGGGTCCGCCCGGTCAGCCGGCCGATCTTGAAGGCGGCCTCGTTGGCCTCGGCGCCGGAGTTGCAGAAGAAGACCCTGCCGTCCCGGCCGAAGAGCTGGATCAGCCGTTCGGCGAGGGCGACGGTGGGCTCGGCCATGAAGAAGTTGGAGATGTGGCCGAGGGACGCGATCTGCCTGCTGACGGCCTCGACGACCGCGGGGTGGGCGTGGCCGAGCGCGTTGGTGGCGATGCCGCCGACGAAGTCGTGGTACTGCCGTCCCTCGGTGTCCCAGACCTTGACGCCCTCGCCGCGCACCAGGGGCAGCCGCGGGGTGCCGTAGTTGTTCATGAGCGTGCCCTGCCACCGCGCGGTCAGTTCCTGGTTGCTCATGACTCCCCCTCCGCGTCCGGCACGACCATCGTGCCGATGCCTTCGTCCGTGAAGATCTCCAGCAGGATCGAGTGCTGGACCCGGCCGTCGATGACGCGGGCGGTGGTCACGCCGTTGCGTACGGCGTGCAGGCAGCCCTCCATCTTCGGCACCATGCCGGAGCTCAGGTCCGGCAGCAGCTTCTCCAGTTGGGAAGCGGTGAGGCGGCTGATCACCTCGTCGGAGTTCGGCCAGTCCTCGTAGAGGCCCTCCACGTCGGTGAGGACCATGAGGGTTTCGGCGCCCAGCGCAGCAGCGAGTGCCGCAGCCGCCGTATCAGCATTGACGTTGTAGACATGCCCGTCGTCCTGGGAGCGGGCGATGGAGGAGACGACCGGGATCCGGCCGTCGGCGAGCAGTGCCTCGATCGCGCCCGTGTCGATCGCGGTGATCTCGCCGACCCGCCCGATGTCGACGCGTTCGCCGTCGATCTCGGGCGTGTGCTTGGTGGCGGTGATGGTGTGGGCGTCCTCGCCGGTGAGTCCGACGGCGAGCGGCCCGTGCTGGTTGAGCAGGTTGACCAGCTCCCGCTGGACCTGCCCGGCGAGCACCATCCGTACGACGTCCATGGCGTCCTCGGTGGTGACCCTGAGGCCGGCCTTGAACTCGCTGACGATGCCGTGCTTGTCGAGGGCGGCGCTGATCTGCGGGCCGCCGCCGTGCACGACGACCGGCTTGAGGCCGGCGTGGTGCAGGAAGACGACGTCCTGCGCGAAGGCGGCCTTGAGGTCCTCGTCGATCATGGCGTTGCCGCCGAACTTGATCACGACGGTCCTGCCGTTGTGCCGGACCAGCCACGGCAGCGCCTCGATGAGGATCTGCGCCTTGGGCAGCGCGGTGTGCCTACGCGTGGTGCTCATGACGAATAAGCGCTGTTCTCGTGGACGTAGTCGGCGGTCAGGTCGTTGGTCCAGATGGTGGCGGTCTCGGTGCCGGCGGCGAGGTCGGCGACGATGTGCACCTCGCGGTAGCGCATGTCGACCTTCTCGCGGTCCTCGCCCACGCCGCCGTTCTTGCAGACCCAGACGCCGTTGATGGCGACGTTGAGCCGGTCCGGCTCGAAGGCGGCCTTCGTCGTGCCGATCGCGGAGAGCACGCGGCCCCAGTTGGGGTCCTCGCCGTGGATGGCGCACTTGAGGAGGTTGTTGCGGGCGATGGACCGGCCCACCTCGACGGCGTCGTCCTCGGAGGCGGCGTTGACCACTTCCACCTTGATGTCCTTGCTGGCGCCCTCGGCGTCCCGGATCAGCTGCTGACCGAGGTCGTCGCAGACGGCCCGGACGGCCTCGGCGAACTCCGCGTACTCCGGGGTGACGCCGGCCGCACCGGAGGCGAGCAGCAGCACGGTGTCGTTGGTGGACATGCAGCCGTCGGAGTCGACGCGGTCGAAGGTGGTCCGGGTGGCGGCCCGCAGCGCCCTGTCCAGCACCTCGCTCTCCACGACCGCGTCCGTGGTGAGGACGACCAGCATGGTGGCGAGTCCGGGGGCGAGCATGCCGGCGCCCTTGGCCATCCCGCCGACGGTCCAGCCTCCCCCAGACTCCGTCCGGGGGGACCCCCAGGTGACGACCGAGGTCTTGTGCACGGTGTCGGTGGTCTTGATGGCGATGGCGGCCTTCTCGCCGCCGTGCTCGCTGAGGGCGGCGGCCGCGGTCTCCACCCCCGGCAGCAGCTTGTCCATGGGCAGCAGGACGCCGATCAGGCCGGTGGAACAGACCGCGACCTCGATGGCACCGCGCCCCAGCACCTCGGCGACCTTCTCGGCGGTGGCGTGGGTGTCCTGGAAGCCCTTGGGGCCGGTACAGGCGTTGGCGCCGCCGGAGTTCAGGACGACGGCCGAGACCTGGCCGCTCTTGAGAACCTGCTCGGACCACAGCACCGGCGCGGCCTTGACGCGGTTGGAGGTGAAGACGCCCGCGGCGGCGCGGCGCGGCCCGGTGTTGACCACGAGGGCCAGGTCCGGGTTGCCGTTCTCCTTGATCCCGGCGGCGATGCCCGCGGCCGTGAATCCCTTCGCTGCCGTCACGCTCACGGCGCAACTCCGATCGTGGTCAGCCCGGTGGTCTCGGCGAGACCCAGGGCGAGGTTCATGCTCTGGACGGCACCGCCCGCGGTGCCCTTGGTCAGGTTGTCGATGGCACTGATCGCGATGATGCGGCCGACGGCCTCGTCGAAGGCGACCTGCACCTGAACGGCGTTGGAACCGTGGACGGACGCGGTGGCCGGCCACTGTCCCTCGGGGAGCAGGTGGACGAAGGGCTCGTCGGCGTAGGCCTTCTCGTAGACCGCGCGCAGGGACTCGGCGGTCACCCCGGCCACGGCCTTGGCACTGCACGTGGCGAGGATGCCGCGGGGCATCGGCGCGAGCGTCGGGGTGAAGGAGACGGCGATCCGCTCCCCCGCCGCCGCGCTCAGGTTCTGGATCATCTCGGGGGTGTGCCGGTGGCCGCCGCCGACGCCGTACGGCGTCATCGAGCCCATGACCTCGCTGCCCAGCAGGTGCGGCTTGGGTGCCTTGCCCGCGCCGGAGGTGCCGGACGCGGCGACGATCACCGCCTCGGGCCCGGCGATCCGGGCCGCGTAGGCCGGGTAGAGGGCGAGGGAGACGGCGGTGGGGTAGCAACCGGGCACCGCGATGCGCTTGGACCCCTCCAGCGCGGCGCGGGCACCCGGCAGTTCGGGGAGGCCGTAGGGCCAGGTGCCGGCGTGCGGGGAACCGTAGAAGCGCTCCCAGTCGGCCGGGTCCTTCAGACGGAAGTCGGCGCCCATGTCGACGACGAGGACGTCCGGGCCGAGCTGCTCGGCGACGGCGGCGGACTGCCCGTGCGGGAGCGCGAGGAAGACGACGTCGTGCCCGGCGAGGGCCTCGGGGGTCGTCTCCGCGAGCACCCGGTCTGCGAGCGGCAGCAGGTGCGGCTGGAGCGCGCCCAGGCGCTGGCCCGCGTTGGAGTTGCCGGTCAGGGTGCCGATCTCGACCTCGGGGTGCGCGAGGAGCAGCCGCAGGACCTCTCCGCCCGCGTACCCGCTCGCTCCGGCCACCGCCGCACGTACCGCCATGTCCATCCTCCTCTGGATGGCATGACTATACGGTTCGATGCACGTTTATGCAACAGAGCGCAGGACTATGCGGCCTCGACCTTCGGCAGCATGACCCACCGCGACACCACGAACGTCACCGGGATCGCCGCCGCCGACGCCATCAGCGGCGCGAACTCGCTTCCCACGTGGAGTACGTCGACGATCACGTACACCCCCGCCGTGGTGATCACGAAATTCGTCGCGTTGGTCAGCGGGAAGAGCAGGAATTTCCGCCAGGTGGGACGGATCCGGTAAGTGAATCGAGCATTGAGAAAGAACGAGCCGACCATGCTGAGCAAGAAGGCGATAACGTGCGCGGCGAGATATGGCAAATACCTGAGAAAAAGCAGGTAAAGCCCGTAGTAGGTCGCGGTGTTGACGACACCCACCGCCGCGAAGGTGATGATCTGTCCCGATATTGGACGTGGAGGTCTGGTGGTCGTCGGGGCGGTCGACAGGGCGTTCGGCATCAGGGGATGAGGTCCTTCGTCGTGCCGCGGGTGCGGTCTTCCGTACGGTCCACGTTCGTCGCCTTCACCAGGAAGTGCGGGCGCCCCTTGACCTCGTAGTAGATCCGGCCGGTGTACTCGCCGATGACCCCGAGCATGATCATCTGGACGCCGGCCAGGGCGGTGACGGCTGTAATGATGGTGACATAGCCGGGCGTCTGCACGCCGTTGATCATCGCGGCGCCCACGATCCACGCCGTGTACGCGCCGGCGAGGGCCAGCAGGGTCATGCCGAGGTAGAGCGCGGCGCGCAGCGGACGGTTGTTGAAGGAGAGCAGCCCGTCGAGGCCGTAGTTGAGCAGGCTGCGGAACGACCAGGAACTGCTGCCGTGCTCGCGCACCGCGTTCTCGTACTCGAAGGTGGTGCTGGGGAACCCGACCCAGGCGAACAGGCCCTTGGAGAAACGGTTGTACTCGGTGAGGCTCACGATCGCGTCCACCACGCGGCGCGACATCAGCCGGAAGTCGCCCACGCCGTCGACGAGTTCGACGTCGACCAGCCGGTTGATGAGCCGGTAGTAGAGGCGGGCGGTGAGGGTGCGGGTGAAGCGGTCGCCCTGCCGGGTCCGCCTGGCGATGGCCTGGTCGTAGCCCTCGCCGCGCAGCTCCACCATCCGCTTGATGAGCTCCGGCGGGTGCTGGAGGTCGGCGTCCATGACGATCACGGCGTCGCCGGTGGCGTGCTTCAGGCCGGCGAGCAGGGCCGACTCCTTGCCGAAGTTGCGGCTGAAGGAGACGTACCGGACGCGTGAGTCGACGTCGGCGATCCGGCTCAGCAGGGTCAGCGTGCGGTCGCGGCTGCCGTCGTCGACGTAGACGAACTCCATGTCGTGGCCGAGCGGCAGGAGTTCGTCGGCGATCTTCTGGACCTGCTCGTGGAAGCGCTCGATGACGTCTTCCTCGTTGTAGCAGGGCGCGACGATCGATATCAGCATGGGTTCTTCTCCCCTGGGGACGGGTCAGTGAGCGGTGACCGTGCGCTCGCCGGGGCGGGCGGCGGTTCTGCGGCGGACGGCCGGGACGGCGCCGATCAGGAGCAGCGCCAGCAGCGAGGCGCCGCCGACGGCGGCGCCCAGGCGCAGGCCGGGAGGGTGGAAGGTGCAGGTGAGGCTGGTGGCGGAGCCGTCCAGGGGGACGGCGATCAGGCCGTAGAACTCGCCCGCCGGCGTCTCGTGGCCGCCGGCGGAGCAGCGCCAGCCGGCGATGCGCGGGGCGGCCACCACGGCGGTCCCCCTGCTGCCTGCGGGCAGCCGGGCGTGCACGGTGCCGTCGGAGACGGACATCTCCGTCGCGCCCGTGGACCTCAGGTGCCGGACCGCGGCGCGCAGCCGCGCGGTGTCGAGACAGCCGACCGCCCCCCGGGCCGGGACCCGGCCGGGAAGGTCGGGCCGCAGCTCGATCCGGACCCGCCCGGTGGCGGGAACCGTGCCGAGCGGCTGCATCGCGGCGATCTTCGTGTTCTCGGGGTCGGACCGGTAGAGCTGCTGTCCGCCGCCACCGGGCAGCCGGGCGGTGCCGGAGTAGTGCGGCGCCCACAGGAAGACCTCGCTCCCGGGCCGGCAGCGCGCGGTGAGCGTCGCGGCCGCGTCCACCAGCGTCCCCCGCACCTCGTCGTCCTGCCGGCCGGCGCCGAGGGTGGTGCGGGGCAGGGTGTAGACGCGGGCGCCGAGCAGCAGTTCCTGGTTGCGGTAGGGCGAGGGGCCGAAGGCGGCGGGGGTGGTCCGGGGCGCGGCCGGCCGGACGGTCACCAGCGGCGGGACGTCCTGGCGGGTGACGGTCGTCGTGCCGCCGCCCTGGGGCAGCCACTTCTGGTGCGGGTCCGGCGGGTTGTGCAGCCGGGCGCCCACCGAGAACAGCGCGTCGGTGACCGGGTTGTCGAGGGTCTGCAGGCTGCGTGCGTGCGAGGTCCAGCCGCCGCCGAGCGCGGTGAGGGTGCGGCTGAGGACGTCGGAGGTGAGGCTGCTGTAGTACTGGGCGCCCTGGCCGCCGACCACCATCGGGTCGTTGCCGACCGTCTGCTCCCGGCCGGGGTCCGTGCGGTACCGCGGCCAGGCGTCGGCCCGGGCGACGGCGTCCGCCTCCCGCTGCTGGCGGTCGCCCCAGGGGGCGTAGTCGTCCATCTCGTTGAGGCGCCGGTGGGTGGCCACGGCGGAGGTGGCGGCGGCCTCGCCGAACTGCGCGCCGATCAGCAGCAGCGCGGCGAGCCCGACCAACGCGGGCCGGCCGTTCCCGAGGGCGAGGAGGGCGAGGCCGCCCAGCGCACCCGCGGCGGCCAGCGCCACGATCGGCCAGGTGAAGTGGGGGTGCCGGTGGATCAGCGGGCTGCGGCCGGCCACGGCGGCGATCAGGACCAGCAGCACGGCCGCCGCGCCGAGGGCCCGCCGGTCCGGCGCCCCGTCGGCGAGGGCGTGCCAGGCGGCGATGACCAGCAGGGCGCAGCACACGAACGCCTGGCGGTAGGAGCTGCCGTTCGGGACGGCGAAGGCGTGCCAGGCGAGGCTGGTCGGCGCCCATTGAAGGGAGAGGGCGACCGCGAGCACGAGCCCGGTCCAGCCCGCCCGCACCTTGACCGGGACCGCGCGGTGGAACGGCAGGGCCAGGGCGAGGACGAGCGCGGTGATTCCGACGTAGAGGGCCGGGGAGGCGTAGCTGTAGGTGGTCGGCAGCAGCCGGGCGAGCAGGTCCTCGGTGCTGACGGGGGCGAACTGGCCCTCACGGCCCGGGTAGGCGTGCTTGGTGCCGAAGTACACGACGACCACCAGCGGCGCGGCCAGTCCGATGCCGAGCCCGACGGTCACCGCGGCCCGGCCCACCACGGCCAGGGCGCGCCGCCAGGGCAGTTCGGCCAGCACCAGCCGGAGCAGCAGCACCAGGGCGGCGCCGAGGGTGGCCATGTAGGCGGTGTAGAAGTTGGCGATCCAGGCCAGCGCCACGATCACCACGCCGAGCAGCGGGCGCCGGCCGGTCATGAGCCACTCGCCGACCAGGCAGAGCAGCGGCAGCGCGATCAGACCGTCCAGCCACATCGGGTTGTACGAGGCGAGCGCGAGGCTCCAGCCGCACAGCGCGTAGGAGGCGCCCAGCAGACCGGCCGCCCACCAGCGGCCCCGGCGCAGGGTGAGCAGCAGCCAGGCCATGGCGGCGCCGGCCGTCGCCGTCTTCAGCACGGTGATCGTGTACACCGCGAGGTCGATCTCGTCGCGCGGGAACACCGCGACCAGCAGGGCGAACGGGCTGCTGAGATAGGTGCCGACGTCCGGCAGGAAGCTGGAGCCGTAGCCGGACTGCCAGTTGACGAGGAGCCCGCCGTCGGCCCTGCCGTGCAGCAGGTCCCAGAGGTGGGCGTGGAAGGGCACGTACTGGTTGCCGAGGTCGTTGACGTCGCGGGTGCGGGGGCCGAAGGGGTAGCTGCGGGCCGCTACGTCGGCGGCGCAGAACGCGACGGTGGTGAGGAGGGCCGCGAGCAGGGCGGCGGACGTTCTCGGACGATCGGCGAGCCGCCGCGCCGGACCGGTCCTCGTCTTTATGTCTCCTGCCGGTTTCACCCCCTGTTCGCGCTCGGTCAGGGTAGTGCGATTCATTCCGTGCGGCCCCCAGAGAAATAACGGGGACGTCACTCCCCGCTGGTCTTTGTTTCGCCGACTTAGACGGGTGGAGGTTCGTGATGGTTGTGTCTCGCATATGAAATGACAACTCCAATTCCGAAACCACGTGCCACAGGGAAAGAATTCACGACTTCACAGGAAACAAAAGCTTTCGGGGAAATGTTTTTCAGGTTAACGCCCTCGTGAGAGGCCCCCGGCGACCCTCATGGGAGCCGCGTACGCGGACGCGGACCGGTGGACACGTTCGATTGATCTGCCCCAGTACGTCCCCACCACGATCAGTGCGGCTCCCAGCGCGGAGAGCACGGTGAGGCGTTCGCCGCCGAACCCGATGCCGACCAGCAGGGCCCACACCGGCTCGGTACCGAGGAGCAGCCCGGCCCGGGTCGCGGAGGTGCGCTGGATCGCCCAGGTCTGGGCGAGGAACGCGAACAGGCCGCAGCCCAGCGCCAGATAGAGGAGCTGCGCCCAGGTGACGGCGCCGGTCCTGGCGAGCGCCGGCAGGCCGGACGCCGCCGGCCCGAGGAAGAGGACCGCGCCGGCCACGCTCTGCACCGCCGTCAGCGGCAGCGGACGCAGGGTGCGGCCCGCGGTCACCCGCCCGACCAGCACCACGTGCCCCGACCGGGCCACCGCCGCCGCCAGCATCAGCAGGTCGCCCGCGCCGGGGGCGTGCAGCCCGCTGCCGCACACGAGCAGCCCGACCCCGGCTACGCAGACAGCGGCGGCGAGGAAGAACCTCCCCGGCGGCCGCGCGCGATCCAGGACCGGGGTGAGCACCAGGGTGAGGCTGATGATCAGGCCCGCGTTCCCGGCGCTGGTGTGGGCGACGCCGTAGGTCTCCAGGACGAGGACGGCGGACTGGGTGAGCCCGAGCAGACCGCCGCAGAACCTCTCGGCGCGGCTGGGGGAACCGGGTCCGCACAGCACGGGGAGGCAGGCGAGCGCGGCGACGGCATGTCGCAGGAGGAGGACGGTCAGTACGGGGAGGGCGTCCGTGGCCGTCTTCGCTGTCAGGTAGCTGGAGCCCCAGACGACGGCGACGGCCAGCAGCACCCCATCGGTACGGCGGCTGGTCGGCATGCCGTTCACGATCCCCGGACCTGCATGTTGAAGTAAATGCCCAGTTCGTGAACCAATCTTTTAGCGGGGCTACACTCTGGTCGTGGACGAGCGGCAGTTGCGGGTCCTGCGCGAGCTGGGCGAGCTGGGCAGCGTCACGGCGGTCGCCGAGGCGCTGCGGGTCACGCCCTCGGCGATCTCGCAGCAGCTGCGCCTGTTGCAGCGCTCGATCCCGGTCCCGCTCACCGAGCGCGCGGGGCGTCGGCTGGTCCTCACGGCGGCCGGGCAGGCGCTGGCCGACGCGGCGATCGGTGTGGAGACGGCACTGGCCCGGGCCCGCCACACCGTCGAGGAGTACGTCGAGGAGCCCGCGGGCACGGTGTCCCTGGCCGCCTTCCACAGCGGGGCGGCCGCCTTCTACCCACTGTTGCTGCGACGGCTGCGGGCACCGGACTCCCCTCGGCTCGCCCTGCACGACGAGGACGTGGCGCAGGCCGACTTCCCGCCCCTGACCCGCGTCCACGACCTGGTCGTCGCCCACCGTCTCGAACACGCCCCGCCCTGGCCGCGCACCGCGACGGTCACCCCGCTGCTGCGCGAGCCCCTGGACATCGCCCTGCCCGTCGGCCACCCCCTGGCGGCCCGGTCCGCCCTGACCGCCGAGGACGTCGCCGGCGAGCCCTGGATCAGCGTGCACGACGGTTTCCCGCTCCTGGCGACCGTCGACGCCATCTCCGCCGCGGCCGGCCGCCGGGTCGAGATCCTCCACCGGGTCAACGAGATCGCGGTGGTCGCGGAGGTGGTCGCGGCGGGCGGCGGGATCGCCCTGATGCCCCGCTGGACGTCGCGCCCGCACCCGGGTGTCGTCCTCAGAGCACTCGACGGTATCGAGGTCCACCGCCACATCGACGTCCTCCACCGCCCCGAACGCACGGCGCGCCGGGCGGTGCGGACCGTTCTCCGCGAACTCCTCGCCGCCGCGGACACCGTCCGGGGCCAGGGCGCGGGCTGGGCGGATCGCCACGCTGCGGGTGCCGGGTGAGCGCTGCGCCGGCTTGACCTGGAGCACGCTCCAACTCCTAGCGTTCTCGTCGTGACCGTCGCCGAGGAGAACGGAAGAACCGGCATGAGCGAGAGCACGACCCGTGAAGAGCGTTTCGCCCAGGGCCTGGAGGTCATGGGCCAGGTCGCCGGCGGCGCCGCACCCCAGGTTCTCGACGCCCTGGCCGACACCAGTCCCGAGCTGGGTCACCAGGTGGTCGCCTGGGGCTTCGGGGAGATCTACTCCCGCCCCCAGCTGCCGCCCCGCGACCGGCAGTTGGTGACGCTGGGCATCCTCACCGCGCTGGGCGGCTGCGAGCCCCAGCTGGAGGTGCACATCAACTTCTCCCTCAACGCGGGCCTCACCCCGGAGGAGATCGTGGAGGCGCTGCTGCACTCCGCCGGGTACTGCGGTTTCCCGCGGGCGCTGAACGCCACCCTGGTCGCGAAGAAGGTGTTCGGCGAGCGTGGGCTGCTCCCGGTCGGGGAGCGGCCCGCGCCCGGCACCGACGTCGCTTAGGGCCCTAGAAGGCTGTCAGCCTTCTAGAGGGTCGAGGTCGAGAGGGACGCGGGCACGGCGGGGGCGGTGCGCTGTGCGCTGTGCTCGCCGGGTGCGAGGAGGTGAGGGACGTGGACGGGTTCTGGCCGGTGCCGGACGTGCTGGCCCATCTGGCCGGGCGGTGGCGGGTCGAGCGGACCGTGCGGGACCTGGCGGGCGGGGACGAGGGGCGGTTCGAGGGGACCACCGTGTTCCGGCCGCTGGACGGGGGCGGGCTGCTGCACGAGGAGTCGGGGACGTTCACCTGGCAGGGGGTGGCGCGGCCCGCCGAGCGGACGCTGCGGTTCCTGCCGGGCGCGCGGCCGGGGACGGCGGACGTGCGGTTCGCCGACGGGCGGCCCTTCCACGACCTGGACCTGACGTCGGGCCGGTACGTCGCCGACCACCCCTGCGCGGCCGACCTCTACCGGGGCGAGTTCACGGTCCGGGACGCCGACCGCTGGCGGACGGTGTGGCGGGTGGGCGGTCCCGCGAAGGACCTGGTCCTGACGACCGACTACACGCGCGAGGAGTGACCGGGGCCGCGCGCGCCGGCGCCGGGCGGGGCTACGTGCGCGGGGGCTGCGGCGGCACGGCGTCGAAGCGGAGGTTCCAGCGGCCGGCGAGGCCCGTGACGGTGGTCGTCGACAGCGGGCGGACGTCGATGTTCCAGTAGGTCGAGGGCGGGGCCTTGAGGGCGTAGACGACGGCGGCGCGGATCACCGAGGGTTCGGCGACGGCGACGATCCGGCCGCCGTCGCCCACCGGGCGGGTGTCCAGCCAGCCGCCCACCCGGGAGATGAACCCCAGCAGCGACTCACCGCCGTGCGGGACGGCACGCGGGTCGGCGAGCCAGGCGTCCACCAGGTCCGGCTCCCGTGCCATCGCCTCGCCGAGCGTCAGCCCGCGCCAGCGGCCCATGTCGCAGTCGCGCAGGGCGAGCTGGACCAGCGGGGCGTACCCGAGGCCCTCCCCGGTCGCCCGGCTTCGTGGGGTCGGTGAGCAGTAGCGCAGCTCGGCCGCCGCCAGCGGCAGCAGCTCGGGGACGACGCGCTGCACCTCCTGCCAGCCCGCCTGGTCCAGCGGGCGGTCGTCCTCGAAACGCTCGGCGAGCATCGGTGAGCTGCGCGCGGCCGCGACGAACGTGACCCGTAGTGACATGCGGCGATGGTGTGACGCCCATGTGCGCAGGTCAAGAGCGTTCGGTCGGTTGGTTGCCGAGGTGGGGGAAATGTTACCCAGTGGTCAGGAGGTGTCCGACAAGTCGGCCGTAATGTCACTCCGGTACCGGGTAGTACAACGCCATCCACTGGTCCGGGTGTTCGAGCGGGGCGAATCCGAGCTTCGCGTAGACGCCGTGGGCGTCATGGGTGGCCAGCAGCACCCGGCGCACCCCGGACGGCCGCAGGTGTTCGCGGATCGCCCCGACCATCGCCGTGCCGACGCCCTTGCCGCGCACCGTCGGGTCGACGTACACGTCGGCGAGCCAGGCGAACAGCGCGTGGTCGGTCACCACGCGCGCGTACGCCACCTGCTCGCCGGTGACGGTGTCGTACACCCCGAAGTTGAGGGACCCCGACATCGCCCGGCGCTGCTGTTCCAGCGGGCGGCCGGTCGCCCAGTAGGCGTCGGTGGACAGCCAGCGGTGGACGCGGTCGACGTCCACCCGGTCGGTGTCGGCGGAGAACTCGTAGCCCTCGGGGAGGCCGGGTGCGTCACTCATGCGGGGATCCTCGCGGCTGGGGCGCGGCGGCGTCGATCGGATTTCCGGGTCCGGTCAGGGTCCGGGGCGCAGCACCTCGTCGCAGGCGGCGCGCAGCCGCCGTACCCCTTCGGTCAGCTCGCCCGTCCCGGCGACCGCCGCGAAGCTCAGCCGGACGTGGGCGGCGGGGGGTTCGGCGCTGAAGTAGGGGCGGCCGGGGGTGATGGCGACGCCCGCGCGAAGGGCGGCGCCGGTCAGGGTCGTGTCGTCGACGCCCTCGGGCAGCCGCAGCCAGAGGTGGTAGCCGCCGGACGGGATGTGCGGGAGGGCGAGTTCGGGGAGGTGCTGGGCGACGGCGCCGGTGAGCGTGGACCGGCGGGTCTTCAGCTCGGCCGACAGGGCGCGCAGATGGCGGGGCCAGGCCGGGGAGCCGACGAGTTCGAGGGCGGCCTCCTGGAGCGGCCGGGGCACGAAGAAGGTGTCGACGATCTGGATGGCGCGCAGGCGTTCGAGGACCGGGCCGCGGGCGGCCAGGGCGGCCACCCGGAAGCTGGGGGACGTCGCCTTCGTCAGCGAGCCCACGTGGACGACCACCCCGTCCGGGTCGTCGGCCGCGAGCGGGCGGGGCAGCGGACCCGCGTCCGCGTGCACGAGCCGTCGTACGAAGTCGTCCTCGACGACGAACGCGCCGGCCGCGCGGGCGATGCGCAGCACCTCGGCGCGGCGGTCGGGGGCGAGGACGGCGCCGGTCGGGTTCTGGAAGAGGGGCTGGCAGACGAAGACCCGGGCGCCGGTGGCACGGAAGGCGTCGGTGAGCAGTTCCGGCTTCACGCCGTCGGGGTCGACCGGGACGGGGACCGGGCGCAGGCCGGTGGCGCGGGCGATGGCGAGCATGCCGGGGTAGGTGGGCGACTCGACGAGGACGGGGGCGCCGGGCGGGGCGAGGGCGCGCAGGGCGGTGGCGAGCGCGGACTGACCGCCGGCCGCGATCAGCACCTCGGCGGCGGTGACGGCGCCGCCGATGTCGCGGGCGAACCACTCGCGCAGCTCGGGCAGCCCGTCGAGCGGCGGCCGGCCCCAGGCGCCGGGACGTCGGCCGGCCCTGGCGAGGGCCGCCGCCATGGCGCGCTCGGGCTCCAGGGAGGCGTGCAGGTAGCCGCCGCTGAGTTCCAGGACGCCGGGCGGCGGGGCGGCCAGGCAGACGGTGACCCCGGAGGCGTCCACCGTGCGCGGGACCACGTCGAGGGCGCCCTCGGCGCTGAGCGCGACCTCCTGCCAGGAGGTGTCGCCGACGGGCTCGGCCGTGGCGCGCGGCCGGGCCTTGAAGGCACCGGCGCCGGGCCGGGTGACGACCAGCCCCTCCGCGACCAGCTGGGCCAACGCCCGCGAGACGGTCACCGGGCTCACCCTGAACCGCTCGACGAGCGCCCGGCTCGACGGGAGCTTCCCACCTGGTGAGTAGCGGTCGAGATCCCGTCGGAGCCGTTCCGCCAGCTCCACCACGCTGCTACGCTCATGCATGAGAGCACAGAGTAGCGCTACCGAGCCGACTTCGATAGCGGTCAGCGGTCCTTCGGCAGGTCCCTCGGCAGGTCCCGCGACCACCGCTCCCGCCTCCCACCGGCTGGGCACCGTGCAGGCCGCCCTCGGTGTCGTCGCCTTCTCCCTCACCTTCCCCGCCACCGCCTGGGGCCTGGAGGGCTTCGGCCCCTGGGCCCTGGTCGCGGTGCGCAGCGTGCTCGCGGCGGTCATGGCGGGCTCCTGCCTGCTGTTCCTGCGGGTACGGCTCCCCGAACGCCGGCACCGGGCGGGGCTGGCCGTGGTCGCGGCCGGCGTCGTGCTGGGCTTCCCGATGCTGACCACGCTCGCCCTGGAGACCTCCACCACCTCGCACGCGGCGGTCGTGGTGGGCCTGCTCCCGCTGACCACCGCCCTCTTCTCGGCCCTGCGCACGGGCGTCCGCCCCTCCCGCACCTTCTGGGCGGCGGCACTGGCGGGCGCCGCGGCCGTGCTGGCGTTCACGGTCGCCCAGAGCGGCGGGGCGCTCACGACCGCCGACGGTTACCTCTTCGGGGCGCTGGTGGTGTGCGCGGCCGGTTACACCGAGGGCGGCCGGCTGGCCCGGGTCATGCCGGGCTGGCAGGTCATCGGCTGGGCGCTGGTGCTCTGTCTGCCGCTGACCGTGCCGGCCGCGGCGGTCGCGCTGTCGTACGAGCCGGTCGTCTGGAGCGTGCACGCAATCGCCGGTGTGCTGTGGGTGGCGGCGGGTTCGCAGTTCCTCGGTCTGATGGTCTGGTACCGGGGCATGGCGACCATCGGGATCCCGAAGGCCAGCCAGTTGCAGTTGGCCCAGCCCCTGCTCACACTGGTGTGGTCGGTGCTGCTGCTGGGCGAGCACCTCACCGTGGCCGCTCCACTCACGGCCGCCGCAGTGCTCGTGTGCATCGCCGTCACCCAACGATCGCGATCGTGAGGAGGCCCTGGAGATGCGTGCATCCGAGGGCGACCAGCTTGTCCAGCACGGCAGGGTGGTCGGACAGCACGACCAGGTCTCGACCGTCGTCAAGGTGCTGGGACCGGAGGGCAACCCGCCCTACCGGGTCCGCTTCGAGGACGGCCACGAGGCCATCATGTCCCCCGGCCCCGACTGCCAGGTCAGGCACCAGGAGACCCGTCACTAGTTCTAGGCCCGTGCGGGGCCGGTGTCGAGGCCCGCGCGGGGTCCGGTGGTCAGCCCGGTGGGTTCGCCGGCTGCTGGTAGTGGTCGGCGACCACCCGGGACAGGGCCCCGATCCGGTCCGCGGCCACGTCCTGGGCCGCGAAGTACACGTGCCCGCCGACCTGTGGGTACCGGTCGGCCAGGGTGAGGTGCCGGGACAGCTCGGCCGGGTCCTGCCAGGCCGAGGCCGCGCCGGCGGCACCCGCCTGGTAGAGCGCCTCGCCGATGTACAGCCGGGTCCCGGACCCCTCGGCCACGCCCGCCCACCAGTCGACGATCTCGGCGTAGTCGGCTGCGGCGTTCCCGATCGGCCAGTACGCCTGCGGGACGATGTAGTCGATCCAGTTCTTCCGCACCCACGTCCGGGTGTCCGCGTACAGGTCGTCGTACGTCTCGACGCCCGCCCGGGTGTCCGAGCCGCGGGAGTCGGTGGCGGCGTTGCGCCACACCGCGAACGGGCTGATCCCGAACCGGGTGCCGGGTCGCAGCTTCCTGATCCCGGCGGCGGTCTCGGTCACCAGCTTGTCGATGTTGTTCCGTCGCCAGTCCGCCCGGGAGGAGAAGTCGCCGCCGTGGGTGTCGTAGGCCTCGTCGTCGTCGAAGGTCTGGCCGGCCACCGGGTACGGGTAGAAGTAGTCGTCGAAGTGGACCGCGTCCACGGGGTACCTGGCGACCGCGTCCAGGATCGCCTGCTCCACGAAGGCGCGGACGGCCGGGAGCCCGGGGTTGTAGTAGAGCTTGCCGCCGTAGGGCACCACCCAGTCCGGGTGCTTGCGCGCCGGGTGCGAGGGGACCAGCCTGCCCGGGTCGGTGTGGTTGGCGATCCGGTACGGGTTGAACCAGGCGTGCAGGTGCAGACCCCGGGCATGCGCCTCCTCGACGGCCACACCCAGCGGGTCCCAGCCGGGGTCCCTGCCCTGGGTGCCGGTGAGGTACTGCGACCAGGGCTCGTACGGCGAGGGCCAGAAGGCGTCCGCGGTCGGCCTCACCTGCACCATCACGGTGTTGAGCCGGTGCTGGACCGCCTTGTCGAGAAGGGCGGTCAGCTCCTGGCGCTGGTCCCCGGCCGTGAGGCCGGCCCGGGAGGGCCAGTCGCGGTTGGAGACGGTCGCCAGCCACATGCCGCGCATCTCGGTGGCCGCCCGGCGGGGACGTCCCGCGCCGGCCGCCGCGCCCGGTGCCCCCGTCGTGAGCGTGGCCAGCGCCGCCAACGCGAACGCCCTGCGGGACACTCGTGCCATCGTGAGACCTTCCGACGCTGCGGATCCGCGCGATCACGGATCGCTTCCGCGCACAGGATGCCCCCACCCGGACGATCGATCATCGATACTTACGGGTAACGTGCACGAACGGAGCAGGCACCGGATCCGGAGGTCCTGCCGGCCGGCCGAAGATCAGCGAAAGGGACGATGTGACCGACATCGAGAAGGTCGGAGTCGTGGGCTGCGGCCAGATGGGAGCGGGCATCGCCGAGGTGTGCGCCCGCGCGGGTCTGGACGTGCGGGTCGCCGAGACCACCGGCGAGGCCCTGGAGATCGGCCGGACCCGGCTGTACAACTCCCTGGCCAAGGCCGCCGAGCGCGGCAAGATCAGCGAGGAGGAGCGGGACGCCACCCTGGCCCGGCTGAGCTTCACCACTGACCTCGGCGAGTTCGCCGACCGTGACCTGGTGATCGAGGCCGTCGTGGAGAACGAGCAGGTGAAGACGGAGATCTTCCAGGTGCTCGACCAGGTGGTGACCCGCCCGGACGCGATCCTCGCCTCCAACACCTCCTCGATCCCGCTGGTCAAGCTGGCGGTCGCGACCTCCCGCCCCGACCATGTGATCGGCATCCACTTCTTCAACCCGGCGCCGGTGCAGCAGCTGGTCGAGCTGATCCCCGCCCTCACCACCTCCGAGGGCACCCTCAGCCGCGCCCAGATGTTCGCCGAGAAGGTGCTGGGCAAGCACGCGATCCGCGCCCAGGACCGCTCCGGGTTCGTGGTCAACGCGCTGCTGGTGCCGTACCTGCTCTCCGCCATCCGGATGTTCGAGTCCGGCATCGCGGGCCGCGAGGACATCGACAACGGCATGGAGATGGGCTGCGCCCACCCGATGGGCCCGCTGCGGCTGTCCGACCTGATCGGCCTGGACACCATCGTGTCCATCGCGAACAGCATGTACGCCGAGTACAAGGAGCCGCTGTACGCCGCTCCCCCGCTGCTCCAGCGCATGGTCGAGGCGGGGCGGCTGGGGCGGAAGACCGGGTCGGGCTTCTACACGTACGGCTGAGCACGCCCCGTCGGTCACAGCGAGCGACGCTTCACGGGCCCGGCACCTCCTTCGGTGCCGGGCCCGTGCGTTTCACACACCGTGTGCACCCCGGGCACGCATATGCCCTTCGCACACTCTCCCCACGCGCTCACCAGGCGAGTTCACTCTTCATGCGCATGCAAAGGGATGCGGAACAACGACTTCGACTACGCAAGGGAGTGGACCCGTGACCACCGAACCAGAGCATCCCGTGGTCCAAGGAGAACTCGCAGAGTTACGTCGCCGCCTCGATGTGGCCTACGCGCAGGTCGAGGGAGGACTGAACCTGCTCAGCCACCGCACCAAGGAGACGGCCAAGGAACTGGACGACCTGAACGCCCGCCTGTCCTCGCTGGAACACGCCCGCTGGCCGTTGCCCTCCCTCGCCGCGCTCACCGCGCTGGGCGCCCTGGTCGTCACGGTCTGGCAGGCGCTGGCCCGCTGACCTACCGGTCGTCGGCGAACCTCATGTGATGCAACAGGAGTAACGCGGCCGCCATGTTGGCGGCCGGGACCTCCCCACGGGCGATCAGGTCCGGGACGAGCTTGAGGGAGACCCACTCCCGGCGGTCCGACTCGAAGTCGTCCACGGGGTGTCCGACGTACTCGCCCTCGTCGGACCAGTAGATGTGGTGCCGGGCGTCGGTGAGGCCGTTGGACGGCTCCACGGTCATGAGGTGGTGCAGGGTTCCCGGCCGCCAGCCGGTCTCCTCCTCCAGTTCCCTGGCGGCCGCGACGGCGATGTCCTCGCCGTCCTCCACGACTCCCGCCGCGAGTTCCCAGCCCCAGCTGTCGGTGATGAAGCGGTGGCGCCACAGGAGCAGGACCTCGCCCGCCTCGTTGATCACCGTCGCCACGGCCACCGGCCGCAGCCGTATCAGGAAGTGGTCGAGGTGCCGGCCGTCCGGCAGCTCGACATCTGCGAGATTGACGCTGAACCAGCGGTTTTCATACACAGTTTGTTCGTTCTGTTTCGCCCACTGCATGGTTCTGCCACCTTCCGCCGAGTAAGTGGCAATATCGCAGCAGGGGCTCCTCCGGCCTACAGCACGTCTAGAGCGGTACGCGCAGTGCGCCGTCGATGAGTTCGGCGGCCTCGGCGGTTCCGGCGCCGCCGCTGCGCACCAGGTGCTCGCGTACCGCGCGCAGTCTGTCGCGCAGCCTCTGGGACTCCATCCCGCGGGCCTGCTCGGCCATCAGCACGGCCGTGGCCACCGCGTTGTCGGCGTTTCCCTGGCGCAGTTCGATGGTGCTCAGCATGGCGAGCCGGTGCACCCGCCCCCGGTCGTGGGCCGGGTTGTCGACGGCGGCCGCCGCGTGCTCCCGGGCGGCGGCGAGTTCGCCGAGGCTGAGCAGCGCCTCGGCCACCTGTACGTTGACCAGGCCCGGCTGGACATAGCCGGTCTCGTCGGGTTCGTGGCCCCGCCGGATGCGATCGGCGGCCGTCTCGGCCAGCCGGATGCAGGACAGCGCGCTCGTGCCGTCGCCGAGGTGGGCGTACGCCTTGGCCTGCATCGCGTAGAGGTCGGAGGCGAGGGCGGGGGTGATGTGCTTGCCCGCGGCGCGCAGCGCGGCCTCCGCGAAGGCGACGGCCTGCCGGAACTCCCGCATGAACAGGGACTGGTTGACGAGCAGCGCGATGACGTACGCGCCGAGCCCCCGGTCTCCACTGGCCTTGGCCAGGCGCAGGGCCTGGTGGAAGTAGCGCTGGGCGAGACCGTGGGCGTCGGAGTCGTACGCGCAGATACCGGCGATGGCCACCAACCCGCCGGTCGCCCGGTGCAGTTGGCGTCCGGTGGCGTCCGTGTAGCTGCCGCGCAGCAGCGGGGCCGCCTCGGCGTTGAGGAAACCGACGATCCGGGTGCGGGTCGCCATTCCGCCGGCCTTGCGGTACATCTGCTCGTAGTGGGCGCGGGCCGCGCGCAGCATCTCCAGGTCCGCGTGGGTCACCCGGTGCCGTCCGCCGCGCGAGACGTCCACGTCCTCCGGGGGGTTCTCCCACTCCCACACCGGCATCACGGCGGGTGTGCCGGTGACCGCGGGGGCGCCGAGTATGTGCGGGCGCTGCTGCTCGTCGGAGCGCCACAGGGCGGTGGCCCGTTCGACGAAGCCGGAGAGCGAGGTGGCGTGCGGGGCGCTGGGTTCCCCGGAGACGCCGAGGCCGATGTCGTCGAGGGTGACCGGGCGGTGCAGGCGGCCGGCGAGCACCTCGCAGATCAGGTCGGGCACCTGCCCCCTGGGCCGCTGCCCCTTCAGCCATCGGGCGACGGCGGTGTGTTCGTAGCGTAGCGAGAGTCCACGGGCCCGGCCCGCCTGGTTGACGTGGGCGGCGAGACCGGCGTGCGAGATCCCCGCCTCGTCCAGGATCGCGTCGAGCAGTGAGTTGGGCTGCATGGATGCCCCCCGGGTGGCCTGGTGCCGTCAGCGTAGTGGGTGCGGGTTCACACGGGGTGTGAACCGAGTGCGCGCATCCGCAGCGTGCGCGCGCTGTCGCGGAGAGTGTCGGTCCGGTTGACTGGACTGCCTCGCAAGAGGCCGGCCCGGCCACCGGCTCCCCCTCGAACAACGCGGTGGCCCGGCCGTCGGCTCGGGCGACGAACAGGGCCCTTCTGATGGATCTCCGTGGGAGAAGGAGCGGCGTTCGGTGCGTGCGATCGGCGTGCGGGGCGTCGCGACGCCGCGGAAATCCATCAGAAGGGCCCTAGCGAAGGGGCCGCTGAAGGCAGTCATCGCCCCGCGCCCCTGAAGGTGCGCGGTGCTGCGTGCGTCCGTTGCGGAGCACCAGGAGGGCGATGTCGTCGGTCGGGCGGCCGTTCGTGTGGTGCAGCACGGCCGTGAAGACCGTGCGCAGGACGGCTTGGGGGGAGACCGGGTGGTCCCGTACCGCTTTCGCGAGTGCCTCCGGCAGGGAGAAGAAACGGCCCCTCGCGTCGCGCGCGTCCTCCGCGCCGTCCGTGTACAGGACCAGGGACTCGTCGGGGAGCAGACGACCGCAGGACGGGGCGGTCAGGTCCGCCGGGAGCGGGAAGGGACCGAGCGGCGGGAGCGGATCGGCCGACGACACGGGCGCCACGCGCGTGCCGCTCAGCACGTACGGCCACGGATGACCGCAGTTGATCGCCCGTACCTCGCCGTCTCCCGCGATCTCCAGGAGCAGCAGGGTGACGAACTCCTCGGCGACCGGGTGGTCCGGGTCGAGGCCGCTGGAGGGGTGTTCCGTCCTGGCCCGTTCGCGCAGGTGCCTGGCGAGGGCGCGGTCCAGGCGGCCCAGGACCCGGCCCAGTTCGGGTTCGTCGTGGGCGGCCTCGCGGAAGCTGCCGAGGACGGCCGCGGCCGTGGCGACGGCGGCCAGTCCGTGTCCGCGGACGTCGCCCATCACGACCCGTACGCCGTGTTCGGTGGCGACGGCCTCGTAGAGATCGCCGCCGATGCTCGCGCCGCGGTCGGCGGAGAGCTGGGCGGCGGCCACGTGCAGCCCGGCGAGGCGCGGTGGCAGCGGCCGCAGCAGCACGCTCTGCGCGGCACCGGCGACCTTGCGGGCCTGCCTCAGCTCCCTGAGGAGGGTCCGGCGGACATGGAGTATCAGCCCGGTGCCGACCGCGAAGAACACCGCGCTGGTGACGATCCGGGCGCCGAGCGCGGTCTGCGCGGCCAGCGGGCACCCGAACCGGTAGCCGACCGCGACGGCACCCCATGCCGTGGGCAACGCCAGGGCGAGGGCACGGCGCCTGGGCCGTGAGTGCGTCCGGGGCCGCCTGCTGCGGGGAACCCCAGCCTTGATGCGGATCATGCCGATGGCCCCCATGTAGGCCCTGACAGACAGAATCGGACCGACCCCGAGAGGCCGGTCCGATTCTGTCGACGGCATGCCCACGAAGGGCCATGTCCCAGGTGGATCTCACTCAAATGAGTGAGCCCTCACCGGAGACCCGCATATATGCAGACAGCGGGGCCTAGCCGCGCAGCACCGCCCCGGTGCGCTCCCCGGCGAGGGCGACCGCCGCATCCCGCGCAGCCGACGCCTCGTCCACGGTCAGCGTGCGGTCGGGCGCCCGGAAGCGCAGCGCGTACGCCAGCGACTTCTTCCCGTCGCCGAGCTGCTCGTCGTTGACGTACACGTCGAACAGCCGGATCGCCTCCAGGAGTTCACCCGCGCCCTCGCGCAGCGCCGCCTCGACCTCCGCCGCCGGTACCGGCTTGTCGACCACGAGGGCGACGTCCTGCGTGGCCACCGGGAACGTCGAGATGCTCGGCGCCTGCGGGGTGCCGTCGCCGGCCTGCTCGACCGCGTCCAGGTCCAGCTCCATCGCGCAGGTGCGGGCCGGCAGCCCCAGCGCCTTCACGACCCGCGGGTGCAGCTCACCGGCGTGGCCCACGACCCGCTCGGCACCGTCGGCGACGACCGCCAGCTCGGCGCACCGGCCGGGATGCCACGGCCCGTACTGGCCGGCCCGCACGATCAGCTCGGCCCCGGCCTCACGCGCCACCGCGCGCCCCGCCTCGACCGCGTCGGCCCAGTCGGCCGGACGGCCCTTGCCCCACCAGCCGGCCTGCTCGCGGGCGCCCGCGAGGACGACGGCGACATGGCGCGGCTGCTCGGGCAGCACGGCGTTCAGCGCGGCGATCTCCGCGTCGGTCGGACGGCGGTCGACCGGGAGGTGCCCGGCGCCGCCCTGCTCCTCGCGGGGCAGGAAGACCAGGCCGGTCTCGAACAGCGCCAGGTCGTGCGCCCCGCGCCCGTCGTTGCGCCGGAGCGCGCCGAGCAGGCCCGGCAGCAGCGACGTACGGAGCGCGGGCTCCTCGTCGTTGAGCGGGTTGGTGAGCTTGACGACGCGGCGGGCCGGGTCGTCGGCGGCCAGGCCGAGCTGGTCGAAGACGCCCTCGCCGACGAACGGGTAGTTCAGTGCCTCGACGAAGCCGGCCCCGGCGAGCGCGCGGCCCACCCGGCGGTGCAGCCGCTGCCGGGCGGTCAGGCCCCGGCCGGACGACGGCCTGGGCAGCGTGGAGGGCAGGTTCTCGTAGCCCTCCAGCCGGATGACCTCTTCGGCCAGGTCGTTCTGCTCGTACAGGTCCGGCCGCCAGGACGGCACGGTGACGATCAGCTCGTCCTGCCCGTAGACGTCGCAGCCGACCTCCTGGAGACGGCGGACGACGGTCTCCCGGCCGTACGCGACACCCGCGACCTTGTCGGGGTGGTCCGCCGCGAGGGTGATGGTGTGCGGCGCCGACGGCGCGATGACCTCGGTGACCCCGGCCTCGGCGGTGCCGCCGGCGAGCAGCACCAGCAGGTCGACGGTGCGCTGCGCGGCGGCGGCCGCGGCCTGCGGGTCGACACCGCGCTCGAAGCGGCGGGAGGCCTCGGAGGACAGCTTGTGCCGACGGGCGGTGCGGGCGATCGCGACCGCGTCGAAGTGGGCCGCCTCGATCACCACGTCGGTGGTGGAGTCGGCCCCGTTCTCGGCGGCATCGTGGTCGGCGATCTCGGTGTCGGCGCCGCCCATGACGCCCGCGAGGCCGATGGGCCCGCGGTCGTCGGTGATGACCAGGTCCTCGGCGTACAGCTTCCGCTCCACACCGTCGAGGGTGACGATCTTCTCGCCCTCGGCCGCGCGGCGGACGCCGATGGCGCCCTGGACCAGGTTGCGGTCGTAGGCGTGCAGCGGCTGGCCGAGCTCCATCATCACGTAGTTGGTGACGTCGACGGCGAGGGAGATCGGGCGCATGCCGACCTTCTGCAGGCGGCGCTGGAGCCAGATCGGGGAGCGGGCCTCGGGGCTCAGACCGCTGACGGTGCGCGCGGTGAAGCGGTCGCAGCCGAACGGGTCCGAGACCTGGACCGGGTAGCCGAAGGCGTTCGGTCCCGGCACGTCGAGCAGGGCCGGGTCGCGCAGCGGCAGACCGTAGGCGATGGCGGTCTCGCGGGCCACGCCGCGGATGGACAGGCAGTCGCCGCGGTTGGCGGTGACGGCGATGTCCAGGACCTCGTCGACCAGTTCGAGCAGCTCGATGGCGTCCTTGCCGACCTCGGTCTCCGGCGGCAGCACGATGATGCCGTGGGCGCCTCCCCCAGACTCCGTCCGGGGGGACCCCCAGTCGCCCATGCCCAGCTCGTCGCTGGAGCAGATCATGCCGTGGGAGGTCCTGCCGTAGGTCTTGCGGGCGCTGATGGAGAAGCCGCCGGGGAGCACGGCCCCGGGCAGGACGACGACGACCTTGTCGCCGACGGCGAAGTTGCGGGCGCCGCAGACGATCTCCTGCGGTTCACCGGTGCCGTTGGCGGAGCCGACGTCGACGGTGCAGAAGCGGATGGGCTTCTTGAACCCCTCCAGCTCCTCGATGGTCAGCACCTGGCCGACGACCAGGGGGCCCTTGAGGCCGTCGCCGAGCTGCTCGACGGTCTCCACCTCGAGGCCTGCCGAAATGAGCTTGGCCTGGACGTCACGCCCGGTCTGAGTCGCCGGCAGGTCGACGTACTCCCGCAGCCAAGAAAGCGGGACCCGCATCAGATCTCCATCCCGAACGGCCGGGTGAACCGGACGTCACCCTCGACCATGTCTCGCATGTCCTCGACGTTGTGGCGGAACATCAGCATCCGCTCGATGCCGAACCCGAAGGCGAAGCCGCTGTACCTCTCCGGGTCGACGCCGCAGGCGGTGAGCACCCGCGGGTTGACCATGCCGCAGCCGCCCAGCTCGATCCAGCCCTCGGAGGAGCAGGTACGGCAGGGGCGGTCGGGGTTGCCGACGGACTCGCCCTTGCAGACGTAGCAGAGCATGTCCATCTCGGCGGACGGCTCGGTGAAGGGGAAGAAGTTCGGCCGCAGCCGGGTCTTCATGCCCTCGCCGAAGAGGGACTGGACCATGTGGTCCAGGGTGCCCTTGAGGTCCGCCATGGTCAGGCCCTCGTCCACGGCGAGCAGCTCGACCTGGTGGAAGACCGGGGTGTGGGTGGCGTCCAGCTCGTCGGTGCGGTAGACCCGGCCCGGGCAGATCACGTAGACCGGCAGCTCACGGTCGAGCAGCGAGCGGATCTGCACCGGTGAGGTGTGGGTGCGCAGCACGACACCGGACTCGGTGCCGCCCGAGCCGGCGGCGGAGCCGCCGGTGGACGAGGTCCGCACGAAGAAGGTGTCGGCCTCGCCGCGCGCCGGGTGGTCCGGGCCGATGTTCAGGGCGTCGAAGTTGAACCACTCGGCCTCGACCTGGGGGCCCTCGGCGACCTCGTAGCCCATGGCCACGAAGATGTCCTCGATGCGCTCCGAGAGCGTGGTCAGCGGGTGCCGGGCGCCGGCCGGGACGCGGTCGTGGGGCAGGGTGACGTCCACCGCCTCCTCGACGAGCACCCGGGTGTCGCGCTCGGCCTCCAGCTCCTCCTGACGGCCGGCGAGGGCCTTGTTCACCGCGCCACGGGCCTGGCCGACCAGCTTGCCGGCGGCGGCCTTGGCGTGCGGGGGCAGGGCGCCGATCTCGCGGTTGGCGAGGGCCAGCGGGGAGGTGCCCCCGGTGTGGGCGACCTTGGCCTCCTGGAGCGCGTCGAGGGAGTCCGCGGCGGCGAAGGCGGCGAGCGCCTCGTCCCGCATGCGCTCGATCTCTTCCGGTTTCAACGCCTCGACCTCTACAGGGTCGTACGACTTGTTCGGTGCCGACATCTCTTCCCGTGCTTCCGATTACTGGCGGATGGTCCCCGTGACCGTCGGTGGCCGTGTGCAGGACACAAAGGTGCCAAAGGCCGAGTCTAACGGGGTGGAGGTGTACGGATGCGCCCGCGGGCCGCCCGGCCGATCTCAGGTGAGATACGCCGGCGCGCTCACGGGCAACGTAAATCGGAACTCGGCGCCGCCGCTCGGGGCGCGTCCGACGGTGATGGTGCCCCCGTGGGCTTCCACGATGCCCTTGACGATGTACAGGCCCAGGCCGGTGCCACCGCGCTTGCTGCCCCGCCAGAAGCGGGTGAAGACGCGGTTCATGGACTCCTCCGGGATGCCTGGACCCTCGTCGCCCACCGTGACCGACGTACCGGCGTCCTCCCCTTCACGCGGGGACGCCGAGGGCGTGATGTCGATGGTGACAGTTCCCTCGCCGTGGCGCACGGCGTTTTCGATGAGGTTGCTGAGGACCTGGTCGATCTTGTCGGGGTCGGCCCAGAGGGCGGGCAACGGCTGCTCGATCCGCAGCAGGAACCGGTCGGCGGGCTGCCCGGCGGCCACGTACGCCTGGATGTGCCGTCCGACGGCCGCGCCCATGTCCACCGGCTGCCGGCGCACTTCGAGCCGCCCGCTGTCGATCCGCGAGATGTCCAGCAGCTCGGCGATGAGGCGGGTGACCCGGTCGGCGTCCGCGTCCACCGTCTCCAGCATCAGCCGTTTCTGGTCGTCGGTGAACCGTTCCCATTTGGCGAGCAGGGTGGCCGTGAACCCCTTGACGGAGGTGAGCGGCGAGCGCAGTTCGTGGGCGACGGTGGCGATCAGCTCGGCGTGGCTGCGTTCGGTGCGGCGCCGGGCCTCGGTGTCCCGCAGCGAGACGACGACCCGGCGCACGGGGCCGGCCGGCTCGGCGCGCACGTAGCGGGCCGACACCATCACCTCCCGGCCGCCGGGCAGCAGCAGGTTGCGCTCGGGCTGGCCGGCCCGGATGGCGAGGCCGCCGTAGGGGTCGGTGAGCTGCCACCAGCGCCTGCCCTCCAGGTCCTCCAACGGCAGGGCCTTCTCCAGGCCCAGGCCGAGGGCGTCGGCGGGTGCGGTGGCGGTGATGCGGGCGGCGGCGGCGTTGAAGCAGACGACGATGCCGTGCTCGTCGGCGATCACCAGGCCGTCGGGCAGTTCGTCGGGGTCGATGCCGAGCCCGGTGAGGTCGCCGTGCCGGGGTGCGGGTCCGCGGCCGGTACCCCGGCCACCCGGCGCGTCGCTGGTGCCGACACTCATCCCCTCACTCCACCTCTCAGACGGCGCAGCAGGCCCCCTGGGCTGGTCACCCTACTAGCCCCTGGTGACGGAACGGCACCCTCCGGGGGCACGCTGTGCACGGGCCGATGCGTAGAGACATACGGCGGCGGCGGTGGCGAGGTTCAGGCTCTCGGCCTTTCCGTGGATCGGGACGCGCACGACGGCGTCGGCGAGCGCCCGGGTCTCCTCCGGGAGGCCCCACGCCTCGTTGCCGAAGACCCACGCGGTCGGGCCGCCCATGGTCCCCTTGTCGAGTTCGTCGTCGAGGTCGTCGGTGCCCGCGCCGTCGGCCGCGAGGATCCGCACCCCGATGTCCCTGAGCCCGGCCACGGCCTGCTCGACGGGGACGCCGACGGCGACCGGCAGGTGGAAGTGCGAGCCGACGGAGGCGCGCACGGCCTTGGGGTTGTAGAGGTCGACGGACGCGTCGGTGAGGACGACGGCCTCGGCACCGGCCGCGTCGGCGCACCGCAGCACGGTCCCGGCGTTGCCCGGGTCGCGGACGTGGGCGAGGACGGCGACGAGCCGGGGGCGGGCGGCGAGGACCTCCTCGAAGGGGGTGTCGAGAAACCGGCAGATCCCGACGAGGCCCTGGGGCGTCACGGTGGTGGAGATGTCGGCGACGACGTCCTCGGAGGCGAGGTGGATCCGGGCGCCGACCGTCCTGGCCTTGCCCACGATGTCGGCGTACCGCTCGGCGGCCTCGACGGTCGCGAACAGCTCCACGAGCGTCGGTGCGTCCCCGACCCGGTGTCCGGCCGCCTCCCGGACGGCCTGCGGCCCCTCGGCGAGAAACAGCCGGTCCTTCCCGCGGAAGTTTCGCTTCGCGAGCCGCCGGGCGGCGGAGACCCGCGCGGAACGCGGGGAGATCAGCTCGGGGGTGGCCATCGTGTCGGTCACTTTCAAGGAAACGCGGCGGAGAAGCGCCCCTTCGGGGGCGCGGGGAACTGCGCGACCAGCCCCCACAAGCCCGCAGCCGGACGAATGCCGTGGGCCAACAGCAGGACCCGCAAGCTTTTCAGCCTGCGGGTCCTTGAGTCACGTCGGCCGAAGCCAGCGCAGCGTCACGCCGCCTTGGGGGCGTTGACGTCCGACGGCAGCGCCTTCTGCGCCACCTCGACGAGCGCGGCGAACGCGTTCGTGTCGTTGACCGCGAGCTCGGCCAGGATCTTGCGGTCGACCTCGACGTTCGCGGCCTTCAGACCCTGGATGAAGCGGTTGTAGGTGATGCCGTTGGCGCGGGCAGCGGCGTTGATGCGCTGGATCCACAGCTGACGGAAGTCGCCCTTGCGCTTCTTGCGGTCGTTGTAGTTGTAGACCAGCGAGTGGGTGACCTGCTCCTTGGCCTTGCGGTACAGGCGCGAACGCTGACCGCGGTAGCCGGAGGCCTGCTCGAGGATCGCCCGGCGCTTCTTGTGGGCGTTGACTGCCCGCTTGACGCGTGCCACTTGTTAACTCCTTGTAGCGGGGCCGCGGTTGGACTCACGCGGCCCGGAAACGACTGGGTCCCGGTTGTACTGACTCAGGGCGCGGCGAGGCGCCCTCGTGTCACTTGCCGAGAAGCTTCTTGATCTTCGCGGTGTCACCCGGGGCCATCTCGGCGTTGCCGGTCAGGCGACGCGTCACGCGGGACGACTTGTGCTCGAGCAGGTGGCGCTTGCCGGCGCGCTCACGCAGCACCTTGCCGGAGCCGGTGACCTTGAAGCGCTTGCTGGCACCGCTGTGCGTCTTGTTCTTCGGCATAGCGCCGTTATCTCCTCGTCGGTGGCGCTCCGGTGCCCGGTCGCGAAAACCGGGCACGGTGGAACGTCGCTCTTGTATCGGTTACATCCTGGGACGCTCGCCCCCGGCTGCTGCCCTGGGGCGGGTGTACCCCGGGATCACGCCTCGGCGTGCTCCTCGGCGGGCGCCTCGACCTCGACGTCGGCCTCAGCCTCGGCCTCGGCGGGGTTCTGCGACCGACCGGGGTTGGCCTTCGCATCCGCCTTGCGGGCTTCCTGCGCCTGCCGGGCCTCGGCCATCGCCTCGGTCTTCTTCTTGTGCGGACCGAGAACCATGATCATGTTCCGGCCGTCCTGCTTCGGGTTCGACTCCACGAAACCGAGGTCCTGGACGTCCTCCGCGAGCCGCTGGAGCAGTCGGTAGCCCAGCTCGGGCCGGGACTGCTCGCGACCACGGAACATGATCGTGATCTTGACCTTGTCGCCCTGCTTGAGGAACCGGACGACGTGACCCTTTTTGGTGTCGTAGTCGTGCGGGTCGATCTTCGGCCGGAGCTTCATTTCCTTGATGACCGTGTGCGCCTGGTTCTTGCGCGCCTCACGGGCCTTCATGGCCGACTCGTACTTGAACTTGCCGTAGTCCATGAGCTTGCAGACCGGCGGGCGTGCGCTCGCAGCCACCTCGACGAGGTCGAGGTCGTACTCCTGGGCAAGCTCCAGGGCCTTGGCAAGCGGAACAATCCCGACCTGCTCGCCGCTGGGACCGACAAGTCGCACTTCGGGAACGCGAATCCGGTCGTTGATGCGGGGCTCGGTGCTGATGGATCCTCCTCGGTAGCACCACGCGACGGTCTGGCGGACAGCCGCGTAACGTCTGTGTCGTAAGACCTAACCGCACCGAAGCACAAAAAATGCCCCGGACGATCACAGGCGGGACTCCTCGAACTACCGGAGACACCGCCGCGAGGATCGCGGGGCGCGCTATCGGACGGAACGCCGTCGCCGTGAAACGGCGAAGGGACCGTCTGACCGGTGACCCGCCGCCCTGGGGGTGGTCGGGTGGGAGTTCGAAGCCTCCACTTGTGGGCCGGGTCAGCTATCCGTATGGCATACCTGTCCGGCCGGTCGTCACACCAGGCTAGCAGCCAATCGGAGAGACGGCCAATTGGGGCGAGGCGGGCCCTGGTGAGCGCGGTGCGTGGCTGCGCCTATCGTGTGGGGCATGAGTGAGACGCCCCTTTCCGGCCCCGGCTCCGCCGAGCAGCCCGACTTCGACGAGATGACCCGCGACATCGCCGAGGTCCCCGCGGTCGAGGTGATCGTGACGGTCGCCGTCAACCTGATGAGCGCGGCCGCGGTGAAGCTCGGTCTGACCGAGGAGGGCGACAAGTACAAGGACCTCGACGAGGCCCGCAAGCTGGTCACCGCGCTGGCCGGACTGCTCGACGCCTCCGCGACCGAGGTCAGCTCCTTCCACGCGGCCCCGCTGCGGGACGGCCTGAAGTCGCTCCAGCTGGCTTTCCGCGAGGCCTCGATCGTCCCCGACGAGCCGGGCCAGGGCCCCGGCGAGAAGTACACCGGCCCGGTCTACGGCTAGGGCCCTTCTGATGGATCTCCGTGGGAGAAGGAGCGGCGTTCGGTGCGTGCGATCGGCGTGCGCCACCCCGTGCGTCGAGCGTGCGTGCCGGGCGTCGCGACGCCGCGGAGATCCATCAG